>NZ_JAAKEH010000012.1:0-66627 GCF_011039095.1 Desulfovibrio sp. ZJ200
CCACGCGTTACTCACCCGTGCGCCACTCTACTCAGGGCCGAAGCCCCTTTCGCGTTCGACTTGCATGTGTTAAGCACGCCGCCAGCGTTCAATCTGAGCCAGAATCAAACTCTCCAGTTCAAATCTGTACTTAGATTCCCGCTTTCGCAGAAATCAGAATCTCAAAGACTCTTTCTTCCCACTCGCTATTCACTTGTCAATGAACCACCGGGGGGCTCCCCCCTGCCGCTTTCCAGCGGCGCGGTGCAGACTTATGCACCATCCCCGACAAGCTGTCAACACATTTTTTTCTCAGGCGGAAAAATTTTTTTCCCGACCAGGGCTGTGTGGAAACTCGTTTGTCGCGGAAAGTGCAACTTAGACATTTCGGCTTCCCGTGTCAACACCACCAGAGGCTTATTTTTAAATTTATTGCCAACTGATTTATTTTGCTGAAAAAATATTTTCAGGCTTCACGCGTTCATCCCTGCACGCTGGGGGCAGCCCTCATGAAAACACCGTCCGCGAAAAGCCGATTTTTTTCGGCCGGCAAGGCGCAAGGCAAACATTGGGCGAAGCTGTATTGAACATACCGCAAGGTCAATGTTGGCCTTGCAACGCCGCCGGACGGAAAAAGGCGGCTTTGCAGCAGGTGGTTTAATGAGGGCTGACCCCAGGCAGCAAACGCAGCAGCAGCACCAGCGCGGCTCCAGCCAGCACGCTCTGCCAGTCCGGCAGCGGAGCGTAGAGCGAAAGGGCCAGAGTCAGCAGGGCTCCCAGGGCCGCGGCCGTGGCGTACAGGCTTTCCTCCACCGCGCGGGCCACATCGCCCAGCGCCATATCGCGCACCAATCCCCCGGCCAGACCGGCCAGAACCCCCAGCAGCAGGCAACCGCTCAGCCCCAGACCGAACGCCAAGCCTCGCGATGTGCCCACGCACGCGGCCAGGGCCAGGCCGAGAGAATCCGACCAGTAAAAAAAACGCCATGCCCTGCCGGAAAGATTGCCGAACAGGGCTCCGGCCAAAGCGCCAAACACGGCCGCGGCAAGGTATTCGCCCCGATTCAGGGGCAGAGCCCCAAAGCCCAGGAGACAGTCGCGCAGCAAAGGCGCCGCCAGGCCTGCCAGACAACCCAGCACGGCCGCGCCGGTGACATGGTTGCCGCAGGCACGGCTGCGGCAGGAAGCGGCGGCGGCCAGCAAAACGCCGGCCGCCAAATCCAGAAGAAAGATGGGGGCAAGGCCCTGTGCAAAGATCATGGCTATTTGGCAAAGCCCACGGCCCGGCGCTCACGGATCACGGTGACGCGGATCTGGCCCGGATAGGTCAGATTTTTTTCGATTTTTTCGGCAATATCCTTGCAAAGGATATATGTGGTATCGTCGTCCACATTATCGGAATTGACCATGACCCGGATTTCGCGCCCGGCCTGAATGGCATAGGCCTTTGTCACCCCGTCGAAGCTGGTGGCAATGCCTTCCAGCTCCTCCAGGCGCTTGACGTAGTTTTCCAGCAGTTCCTTGCGAGCGCCGGGCCTGGCCCCCGAGATGGAGTCCGCAGCCTGCACCAGGACGGCCAGAGCCGTGGAAGGTCGCTGATCCTCATGATGGGCGGCAATGGCGTGGATAATCTCCTGGCTTTCATTGTACTTTTTCGCCAGATCCGCGCCGATCAGGGCATGCGGGCCCTCAACTTCATGATCCACGGCCTTGCCGATGTCATGCAGCAGGCCCGCGCGCTTGGCTTTTTTGACGTCCATGCCCAGTTCCGCGGCCATCATGCCGCAGAGCGCGGAGACTTCCAACGAGTGCTGCAACACATTCTGCGTGAAGGAAGTCCGGTAGCGCAACTGACCGAGCAGGCGCACGATTTCCGGATGGATGCCGTGCACCCCGGCGTCAAAGGTGGCCTGTTCGCCCACTTCGCGCACCTGCACGTCCAGTTCCGTCTCGCATTTCTGAACAATATCCTCAATGCGGGCCGGATGGATGCGCCCGTCCTGGATCAGACGTTCCAGAGCCATTTTGGCCACCTGACGGCGCAGGGGGCTGTACGCGGAGAGGATCACGGTTTCCGGGGTGTCGTCGATGATCAGATCCACGCCCGTGGCTGCCTCCAGGGCGCGGATATTGCGCCCTTCGCGGCCGATGATCCGGCCCTTCATGTCTTCGCTGGGCAGGGACACGGCAGTGACCGTCTGTTCGTTCACATAGTCGCCGGCGTAACGCTGGATGACATTGCAGAGGATTTCCTTGGCCTTGCGATCCGCGGTTTCACGAGCTTCCATTTCAATCTGGCGGATCATCCGCGCCGACTCGTGCCGGGTTTTGGCCTCGATTTCCGAGAAAAGGCGGGCCTTGGCCTCTTCGGCGGTAAAACCGGCGATCTGGGCCAAACGCGCTTCCTGCTCTTCGATGCGGGCCTGCAAAAACTCCTCGGACTCGGACAGTTGGCGTTCCTTGCGGGCCAGATCTTTTTCCGTGGCCAGGAGCTCGTGCTCTTTGCCCGTGGCCTTTTCCAGCTTTTCCTCAAGGCGGCCGCCCATCTCCTCCAGCTTGCGCTCACGAATTTTGACTTCGCGTTCCCGTTCCTTGAATTCGTTTTCCAACTCGCGCTTTTGATTGAACAGATCATCCTGCCCCTGAAGCAGAATTTCCTTTTTCTGGGCCTGGGCCTCCTTGCGCGCCTCCGCAACAATGCGCTTGGCCAGATCATCGGCATCGCCGATGCGCTTGGCGGCCACCCAGCGGTGGCCCACTACGCCGACCGATGCCCCCACCAGGACGGCCGCAGCGAGCGCAAAAATAAACAAGATATCCATGAAACCAGCCTCTCTTTACAACTACGGGCCGAACCCGGCGAACATCGGCAGCCGCCTTGAAAAACGCGGCTGCCGCAACGATATTGCCCGAAGGGCTCCTGTGACCCTGGCTGGACGCCGGAGAAAACCGGCACAAGGATGTGTCGCGCAGCAGAGACGACGCCTGAACAGGCGCGCCGAACCTGGAGAACTCCTAAGGAACTCCGGCATAATCCCCAGAGCGCCGTGTCATGCATGCGGTGCAGAACCTGGTTTCCCAGGTCGGGCGCCTGTATGCTTTTCTCAGGCTTCCCGGCCATGCCGGGCATGCACACAAAAAGCAGAGACGGCTCCCATTGTTCAATGCTTGTCAGGTTAGCACCGAGGCATAAATCACGCACACCCCAGGGAAAACGCCCAAAAGAGTCTAAAGGGATTCCTCTATCTGTGAAAGCAGGGAACTGATGCGATTCTGCACATCAGCCGACTTTTTCTGCGATTGCAACAACTCATCCGCCAGTCCAAGGGCCAGAAAGGTGAGCAGAATGTCCTTGCTCTGCCCTCCGTGGGACCTCAGCTTCTGGTCTGCAAACCGTTCCTCCACCAGCCGCACGGCGCGTTTGACGCGCTCCATGTCGGCGCCGGGCTTGAATGCTATCTCAAGCCCGAGAACGGTAAGGTTGATGTTTCCCTGGCTCACAAAAACCTACTCAATACTGTCATGCTCCTGAATCCTGCGCAACAGGGCGTCAATTCGCTTGAGCGCCTCAGTGCGCAAGGCTTCTTCCTTGGCAAAGGATTCATGCAGCTTGCGGTTTTCCTCTTCCAGAACCGCCTTTTCCGCCACAAGAGCGGAAGATTCGGCGCGAAGACGCGCATTCTCCGCCTTGAGGCGGTCCAGCGTTGCGAGAAGCGCCGTAACATGCGATTCAAGCCGTTCCAGAAGTTCCATAGTCTGTAGATAGCACCGCCCCCCAGGCTTGGCAAGAATGGATAGTACCTTGCAAAGCAAAAAAAGCTCCGGGCGCGGAAGCAAAGGCTGCGGCGGCAGGCGCGGAAAAGGAGAAAAACGGCAAGATACGCGGCTCTCAGGGCGCAAGCTATTTCCTGCAGATTCGGGAAGGAATTTTTTTCCGCCAGCAGCGCAGCCATACGCGTAAAAGGCGTTGGGCATCCGGCTGCGGGCTGCGGCAGCCGTTCGCCCGCAGGGCGTTACGGATGGCGACAGCAGCCCTTCGCGCTACGCCGCAACCCCGGACCGTCACCCCCTGCGCGGCAGATTCTTCTGGCGGCTGCGGGCTGCGGCAGCCGTTCGCCCGCAGGGCGTTACGGATGGCGACAGCAGCCCTTCGCGCTACGCCGCAACCCCGGACCGTCACCCCCTGCGCGGCAGATTCTTCTGGCGGCTGCGGGCTGCGGCAGCCGTTCGCCCGCAGGGCGTTACGGATGGCGACAGCAGCCCTTCGCGCTACGCCGCAACCCCGGACCGTCACCCCCTGCGCGGCAGATTCTTCTGGCGGCTGCGGGCTGCGGCAGCCGTTCGCCCGCAGGGCGTTACGGATGGCGACAGCAGCCCTTCGCGCTACGCCGCAACCCCGGACCGTCACCCCCTGCGCGGCAGATTCTTCTGGCGGCTGCGGGCTATGCCCATTTCATTGCCGGGCACGTCCCTGGTGATCACCGAACCCGCGCCCACCAGGGCATTGTCGCCGACGCTGACCGGCGCCACCAACGCCGTATTGCTGCCGATAAAGGCCTTTTCTCCGATTTTTGTCTGGTACTTGTGTCTGCCGTCATAATTACATGTGATTGTGCCCGCGCCGATATTGGCCCCTGCGCCAATCTGGGCGTCGCCCAGATAACTCAGGTGATTGGCCTTGGCTCCTTTGCCCAGGCGGGCCTTTTTAAGTTCCACGAAGTTGCCCACATGGGAGTCGGCTTCCAGCACAGCGCCGGGCCGCAAGCGCGCAAAAGGCCCGACCAGCGCGCCCTCGCCCACCCGCGCGCCTTCAAGGTGCGAAAAGGAACGTATCTCGGCGCTCGTGCCGATCAGGCTGTCGCGCAGCACGCAATGCGAAGCCACAGACGCGCCGCGCCGGATTTCCGTGCGGCCGCTGACTTCGCAGGGGCCGGTCAGTTCCGCGCCCGGCTCCACCCTGGCCAGAGGGCTCACCCGCACCAGATCCGGCGCATGCAGGATGACGCCCGCAGCCAGCAACTGTTCCGCTGTGCGGGCGCGCAGCACTTCTTCCAGACGGGAAAGCTCCAGGGGAGAATTGACGCCCAGCAGGCTGTCGTCACGGCCGCACTGCACGCCGCGGACAGTATACTTTCCCGCTACGGCCAGGCCGATCAGATCCGTGATGTAGTATTCGCCGCTCTTGTTGTCGTTGCTCAGGCGCGGCAGCAGGCTTTCCACCGCGGCCAGATTGAGCCAGTACATGCCGGCGTTGACTTCGCCGCTTTCCGGGCCGTAGCGGGCCGGATCGTAATCCCTGGCTTCCACAATGCCGATCACCCGACCCTGTTGACGCACCACCCGCCCATAAGCGCCGGGATTATCCGGAACAATCGTTGCGAAGGACAGGTCCGCCCCGGCCGACTCAGCCATAAAATCGCGCGTCAGCTCCTCGGAGAGCAAGGGCGCATCGCCGTTGACCACCAGCAGATGGCTGCAACCGGCCTCGGAAAGCGCGGGCAGAGCCTGCATCAGGGCATGCCCCGTGCCGAGCTGCTCGCTCTGGAACACCAGGCGCGCATCCGGGAAGGCCGCTTGGACCATTTCAGCCCGATGCCCCACCACCATCCAGATTTCCTCGCCAAAAATCGACCGCAGAGCTTCGCGCACATAGGCCAGCATGGGCTCGCCCAACAATGTCTGCAAAACCTTGGGCCGCTCCGAATGCATGCGAGTGCCCTTGCCGGCCGCCAGAATAAGAGCCGCGTTTTTGGTCATGAACAACTCCTTGCTCCGCCCGATGGCGTGTACGTCACAACAGACCGGTAATAGCCTCTTGCCCGGCAAACGGCAAGGCAGGCCGCGCCAGGGCCCGGCGCGGTCTGTCAGAGCTTTCGCCTGCGCGGCAAAGGCTAGAGCGGTTTGCTGTTGAAAACGGCAACCGCTCTGGCGGCCGCGAAAGCGGACGCCCGCGCCGAATGAGCCTGAAAACCACGCTTTTCAGGCGCTTGTCCCGCTTGCGGGGGCTTGTCCCGCTTGCGGGGAAATGACGGCAGCGCCGCTTTTGAAATTGAATAATTTCAAAAGCAAAATGCTCTATTGGGCCTTGAAGGTCAGCCCGGCGTCACTGACGTCCACGGTCAGATGCTGGCCGTCGCGGATCTTGCCCCTGACCAGCTCACGGGCCAGAGGCGTTTCCACATACTGTTGCACATAACGCTTGAGCGGGCGCGCCCCGTAGACCGGATCGTAGCCCGCATCGGCAATGAAATCCCGGGCCGCGTCGCTCATGGAGAGCTTGATTTTGCGATCCTCCAGACGACGGCGCAGACGCGCGAGCTGCAATTCCACAATGCGCGCGATCTGATCCCGCCTGAGCGGCAGAAAGACCACGGTTTCATCCACCCGGTTCAGGAACTCGGGCCGGAAGTGCGCGCGCAATTCATCCATGACCTGCTCCCGGGCGCCTTCTTTCAACGTGCCGTCGGGCGAAATGCCGTCCAGCAGATGCATGGAGCCGATATTGGAAGTCATGATCACAATGCAGTTGCGGAAGTCCACGGTGCGGCCCTGGCTGTCCGTCAGCCGCCCGTCGTCCAGCAATTGCAGCAAGGTGTTGAACACGTCCGGATGCGCTTTTTCGATCTCGTCGAACAAAATCACGGAATAGGGCTTGCGGCGCACGGCCTCGGTAAGCTGGCCGCCCTCGTCATAGCCCACATAGCCCGGAGGCGCGCCGATCAGCCGCGAGACGGAATGCTTTTCCATGTACTCGCTCATGTCCAGGCGCACCATATTGTCCTCGGTGTCGAAGAGCGCTTCGGCCAGGGCCTTGGAAAGCTCGGTTTTGCCCACGCCCGTGGGCCCCAGGAAAATAAAGGAACCCGTGGGCCGCGCCGGATCGGAAAGCCCGGCCCGCGCGCGCAGCACGGCGTCAGCCACGGCCGTGACCGCCTCGTCCTGGCCCACGACCCGCTTGTGAAGCTGTTCGCCCAGGCGGAGCAGTTTTTCGCGTTCGGATTCCAACAGCCGGGTGACCGGGATGCCCGTCCATTTGGCCACGATTTCCGCCACGTCGTCCGGTCGCACTTCCTCGCGCAACAAACGCGGGCCGCCTTCGGGCCTGCCGCCCGAAACCTCGGCCAGTTTTTTCTCCAGTTCCAGTAGTTTGGAGTACTTGAGCTCGGCCGCCCTGTTCAGGTCATAGGCCCGTTCGGCCTGCTCGATGGCCAGCCTGGTCTGCTCAATCTGCTCCTTGATCTTGCGCACATTGTCAATGGAACCCTTTTCGCTTTCCCACTGCTTGCGCATGCCGGCCTGCTGGGAGCGCAGCTCGGAGAGCTCGTTTTCCAGCCGTTCCAGGCGCTCGCGCGAGGCTTCGTCAGTCTCGCGGCGCAGGGCTTCCCGCTCAATTTCCAGTTGCATGACCTTGCGGTTGACCTCGTCCAGATCGGCGGGCAGGGAATCGATCTCCGTGCGGATCATGGCCGCGGCCTCGTCGATGAGATCAATGGCCTTGTCCGGCAACTGGCGGTCGGTGATGTAGCGGTTGGAGAGCACCACGGCCTCCACAATGGCCGAGTCGCTGATCCGCACCCCGTGATGCACCTCGAAGCGATCCTTCAGGCCGCGCAGAATGGAGATGGTATCCTCCACCGAAGGTTCTTCCACAAGCACAGGCTGGAAGCGCCGTTCCAGGGCGGGATCTTTTTCAATATACTTACGGTATTCCTCCACCGTGGTGGCGCCGATGCAATGCAGCTCGCCGCGCGCCAGCATGGGCTTGAGCAGATTGCCCGCATCCATGGAGCCCTCGGTTTTGCCCGCGCCCACAATGGTATGCAGCTCGTCGATGAACAGGATGATGTTGCCCTCGCTCTTTTCCACCTCGCCGAGCACGGCCTTGAGCCGTTCTTCAAACTCGCCGCGGTACTTGGCCCCGGCGATCAGCGCGCCCATGTCCAGGGCGTAGAGCTTGCGGCCCTTGAGCCCCTCGGGCACGTCGCCCTTGACGATACGAAAGGCCAGACCTTCCACGATGGCGGTTTTGCCCACCCCTGCCTCGCCGATCAAGACCGGATTGTTCTTGGTGCGGCGCGAAAGGATGCGTATCACCCTGCGGATTTCCGCGTCGCGGCCGATAACCGGGTCCATTTTGCCCTGGCGCGCCGCTTCCACCAGATCCCGGGCATACTTGCTCAGGGCCTCGAAAGTATCTTCGGGATTGGCGCTGGTGATGTGCGCGCCGCCGCGCAACTCTTCCATAGCTTGCACAAAGCCCGCGCGGGTGAGCTTGTATTCCTTGAAAATCTGGCCCAGGGGAGTGGAGGGCTCCACCTCGGTCAGCGCGGCGAAAAGATGATCCACGCTGACGTATTCATCCTTCATGCGCCGGGCCTCGTTCTGGGCTTCGCCCAAAACCTTTGCCAGACGCGGGGTGATCATGATCCTGGTGGGATCCATGCCGCCGCCGGAAACCGAAGGCCGCTTGCGCAGCGAGGTTTCCAGGGCCACGGCCAGGGCCCTGGGCTGCACGCCCATGTGTTCCAGAATGCGGGGCACAATGCCCTTTTCCTGCTGCACCAGGGCCAGAGCCAGATGATCGGCATCCGTGCCCTGATGGCCCATGCCCGCGGCGGTCGTCTGGGCCTCGCTCACCGCTTCGCGCGCTTTTTCCGTAAATTTGTTGATATCCATCTTTTCCTCCACACAATGCCGGGGCATCAGGCCCGGAGGCATAGCAGCAAACCGCAGCGCCGAGAGCCGCGGCTACTCTTCGAATCCCTGCAGGCTGCGCACAGTTCTCTCCAGCGCGTCGATGCGCTCCAGCAAATCCACAATGATCGCGCCGCCCACCACCGGCAATTCAAAATCGCAGCAAATGCGTTCCAGTTTGCGCACCCTGTAAATATCGGCATCGCGGAACAGATATGTTTGCGTCGCGCTGGTCCGGGTTTCAAGCCAGCCCAGGGAAAGCAGCTCCTGCAGGCGTTCCGGCGCCACGCCGGTAATTTCCACAAATTCCTCCCAGGCCATGACCGCGGACGGAGCAGGCAGCGAGGATGTTTTTTTGGTCATGCTCATACCAGCACCTCCACCTGGCTAAGCGCGAGCCTGAAAGGCCGATGTGTCCGCCAGCTTCTGCCAGAGCTCGCGCTCGGGCGCGCTCAACTGGACGGGCGCCTTGATCATTACCCTTGCCAGCAGATCGCCGCGGTTGACGCCGCTGCCCATGCCTTTGCCGCGCAAGCGGAACTTGCGGCCCGAGCTGGAACCGGGCGGGATGGTCAGCTCCACCTGGCCCTCCAGCGTGGGCACAGGCACCTTGGCGCCCAGCGTTGCTTCCCACGGCGCGAGCCATACGTCGCACTGCAGACTGTCGCCATCAACTTTGAACAGATGATGCGGCAGGTAACGCACGCGAAGGAACAGATCGCCGGGCGTGCCGCCGGACACTGGATCGCCCTGCCCGGCCAGGCGTAGTTTCGCGCCGTCGCGAATGCCCGCGGGCACAGTAACTTCCAGTGTTTTGGGCCCCTGGGGCATTTGCAGCGTCACTGTACGGCGACCGCCGCGCGCCACTTCCTCCAGGCTCAGGGGCAGCTCGGCCTCCACATCGCGGCCATGCCGTTGCCGGGCGGAAAATCCGCCGAAAGGATCAGGGCCGAATTGCGTGCCCCGGCCGCCGCCTGCGCCGCCGAACAGGGTTTCAAAAAAATCGGAAAAGCCGGAGCCGTCAAAGCTCTTGCCGTTAAACGTAAAATGCATGTTTTCAAAGCCCGGCGCGCCCTGGAACTGCTGCCCATGCTGCCAGTCAGGCCCAAGTTGATCGTACAGCCTGCGCTTTTCCGGGTCCTTGAGCACCTCATAGGCTTCGTTGACTTCCTTGAATTTCTCTTCGGACTGCTTGTCGCCCGGATTAAGATCGGGATGGTATTTGCGCGCCAGCTTCTTATACGCCTTGGAAATATCCTCGGCCTTGGCCCCGCGCTCCACGCCCAACAATTTGTAGTAATCTTTATATGATACTGCCATGTTCTGCTCTCCCCCCGTGCGGGTGTGACACTAGAGCTTTTTTTGATTGAAAATATCCATTTTCAATCACTTCGCTGCCATCATTTCGCGTCCAGGACGCGGTCTGGACGCTCATTGCTTCAGCCGTTGCGACGAAGGAAGCTACGGATGAAGACAGCAACTGGTTACTGCGACAGCCAGCCAACGCAACCGCTGTCGCTATCCGTAGGCAAGCAAAGCTTGCTAACGGCTACCGCCGGCGCGGGCGCCAGCTAACGCTGTCGCCAGAGCGTTTAGCTCATTTTATGAGCAAAACGCTCTAACGACAAAAAATAAGGCCGCTGCGGGCAAGGTCAACATTTTTGCCATGATAAAATAGCGGCTGGCCTATAGAGCAGATTACCTTTGACTTTTTATGAAAGTCAAAGGTGGCATTCAGGCGAAAAACGCGGTTTTCGCCTGAATGTACGCCGCGTTGCGGCGGCTGCCGCTTTCGCGTCAGCAGAGCATTTTCAAAGTGAAAATGCTCTAACACGGGAGTTTTTCGAGAACACGCCGCGCATCAAAGTGCATGCGGATCATCGCGCATGGGATGAAGGCCGCATTCTGTACTCTGAACTTTATGGCCGGGAAGACAAGACGTTTTCCAAAAACCGCGCTTCCCGACGCCTGCGCTTTCGTCTCCCTGACGGAGACATGCGGCGCGAGAGCATTGCAAAGGTGGCATGCGCCGGGGGCGATTTCGGCATGGAGGAGTTTTGCCTTTGCGGCAAAAAAACACGCCGGTTGCAAAAGGAGCGCGCTGCGGACAGCGCGCTCCTTTTGCAACCGGCACCTAGCCCTCATTCCAGGTCTGGATGATGTAGTCAACCCGCTCCGTGTCTTGATACCGGGCCATGCCGGTCAGGCTGATAAAGTCATCACCCCTGTGAGAATACCAGGAAATCGCGGTGTTCAGCACAGTGAGTTTGGTCATCTTCTCTCCTCCGAGGCAGGATAACGGCTTGCAGAGCAGCAGGCAAGAGGCCAAATCCCGCCACAGCAAAACCTTGTCAAGACAAAAAAGAGATTTTTTTCAGCGTTATTTCGTGATTCCCTGAACATACTTGGATGTGTCTGGACAATACGCCATACCGGGCAACAGGAGTATCAGAAAATCCCGTGCTATGCTGTGCCGATTGAGGCGCGGGGGGTATCGAAATACCCTCAGAACACAAGGAAATCCTTAGCATAAGGAGAACACAGCATGGCATGCCTCTCTTCAGCACAGCACACCTCCAAAAGCCCTTCAGCCCCACCTGCCAGACCGCGCAAGCGCAACAAAGCAAAGAAGATGCCCATGCTCTTCGATGCCTTTGTGTCAAACATCTATCTGCCGTATGCCAAACAGTACAAGGCCAGTTGGGATGTGGATGAACGAAACTTCCGGCTGCATATCTCCGCAATCCTTGGCGAGTTGCGGCTGGACGACATTACCCGGAGAGACGTTGAAATCTGGTTTCGCGGGCTTTCAGAGAAAGGCCTGGCCCCGACAACCTGTAACCGGATTCTGGCCAGTCTCAAAAGTATCTGCGCTCTGGCACTGGGATATAACCTCTTTCCGTCAGGACAGTCCCCGTGCGCGAAGATTTCTCCCCTCAAGATTCATGGCATACGCGAACGCTATCTCACAGACGCACAGGCAACACAGGTCATGTGCGCGCTTGACCGTTCGGATCAACCACAAGCCAAAATCGCCAAGCTGCTCATACTCACCGGTGCCCGTAAAAGCGAGATCAGAAAAGCTCGCTGGGAGCATGTCCACCTTGAGCAACGTATCCTGACCGTGCCTGTTTCCAAGTCCGGCAAGGCTCGCCATATCCCCCTGTCCGATGAGGCTGTAGAAGTCTTCCTCTCCATCCCAAAAGAGCAGAGTTGCCCGTGGGTATTCCCCGGTCATGCGCCGGGCAAGCCGCTCTCCGACATTTACCTGTTCTGGAACAAACTACGCCGCAATCTGGGCTTGCAAGGCATCCGCGTTCATGACCTTCGGCATACCTTTGCCAGTCTTCTGGTCAATGCCGGGCATTCGCTCTACGAGGTGCAGAAGCTGCTCGGCCACAGTGATCCGCGCACAACCATGCGTTATGCCCATCTTGGTCAAAGCTCCCTGCTGGCGGCTACCCAAACGGTGAGTACCCGTCTTGCTCGTGGACAGCGTGACAGAAAAGAAAGGCCGGGCATGATGCCGGCGGGCAACACGCTCCACAGCAGCAATCGGGCAAGCCCTGTGCCGGGCAGCGTGCAGGCAATGAAAAAATAATCCTCAAAACAGGCGGAAGGATGACGCCGGACCTGGCTGGATGAGGCTGACTTGGAGTGGCCTTGATTGGCCACCATCTGATGCAAACCAATGGCTCATCGACAGACTAAATGTCGGTGAACACTTGAGTTCCAATACCTTTAAGAGCTGATTTTGGCAAGAGAACCTATCAGGATATTTTAAGGCTGCTCACCTATAAATCAATAAAAATTAAAAAAATCAAATATTTATCTGTATTTCATGATGACTTTTAGCCTCAATCACCGACATTTAGTCTGTCGATGAGGTTCTTGTGGCTCCAGCCGGAAGCTGCTTGAAGGCAGGTCTTTGAGGCTGCTTTTTCTCTTTTCTTGTATTCAGATATATTAACTTTGCTCACGAAATGAACAGCAACAATAAAATATATATTACAAAATCGCGAATACCAAATGAGAGTTTCTTCTTTGGGCAATGCAGAGATATTTTCAAATCGGCATGGATTATAAACAACGGGAATTATGTCCAAAAACTCGAATATTCATTGAGCGCGTATCTTGCTATTTCTCATATCATTGCTTGCAATAACGTAATGACTGCTCTCATGCTGACTTTGCAATGTGCAGGACTGGCAGGGAAAAAGGTAGCGGTTACTCCATACACCTAGCACAAAACATCATCACACGGCGTTATTTTTACCCTGCGCTTAATTTTTCCATGTGTGAAAGCTGAGTGGCGTGTATCCTGTTCTGTTGCTAAAACTACGTCAAACCGAGTATTATGTTTACCTGTGTATGGTGATTTATCAACACATTGTATTTATTTGACTTCAGAAATCATACATAAATTATTCTCTTAAAAAGGTAAAAGTATATGTTTACTACGTTACAGAATGTTCGTATCGCAAGTCTAAGATCTGCTGTACCAACAAATGAAATCTCTCTGGAAGACGAAATAGAATATTATGGGGGCAGTCTCAAAAAAATTTCGCGATTACGCACTCTACTGGGAATGGATCGGCGTCGGGTATGCCCGCCGGATGTGACGGCTTCCGATCTGTGCGCTCATGCTGCCTTTGCCCTGCTGGAGGCCTTGCCTGACTCCCGTGATACTATCGACGCTCTGGTTTTTATCAGTCAAATGCCGGACTGGCATCAGCCCGCCACGGCCTGTGAACTGCAACACCGCCTTGGATTGGGGCAGCACTGTGCCGCCTTTGATGTCAATCAGGGTTGTGCCGGATATGTTTACGGATTGTGGCTCGGAAGTTCTCTGGTGTCTTCCGGCGCTGCACGGCAAGTGCTTGTGCTTGTCGGTGATGCTCACCCTTCAGGGCGGGATATTCGCAACCGTATCACAACACCAGTGTTTGGTGATGCCGGAAGTGCCACGCTGTTGGTCCGGGACGAAACAGCCTCACCGGTTCATTTTGGGATCGGTACTGATGGCAGCGGCTTTGAGACCATCATCGTCCCTGCCGGGAAAGCTAGAATTCCATTTCTTCGAGAGCATTGTGAAAACGAATCTCTTGTAAGAGATATTTCTGATCAGTACGGTAATATTTGGCAGATAGCAGATACCTACATGGATGGTGGCGCAGTTTATGACTTTACCATGAATGTTGTTCCTGATCATATTTGCAGGCTCATGCAGTATTCAAAAATAAATCATGACAATATCGACTGGCTGATACTCCATCAGGCAAATAAGCAGATTATTGAAAATATAGCTTTAAAATCAGGTTTTCCAAGTAACAAAGCTCCGTTTCAGTCTTTCAGTAAATACGGCAATACGGCATCTGCATCCATTCCGCTTGCTCTATGTGACACCTTTTATGAAAAGCAATCTCCGGGCACGATTTTACTGTGTGGCTACGGCATAGGCTTATCCTGGGCTTCTTGTCTGTGTAAGATAGATTTCTGGAATTGCGCCAGACCTCTTGAGTACGAGCCTGATCCTGATCGCCCTGCGCGATTGCAACGAATTGAACGATGGGAACGGATTATCAAGGGAGAGCAAAACCGTTATGACTAAGAAAGAATTTCTCTGTTCACTGCAAGAAATACTGCAATGCTCCGAATCCATCGAAGAAACAACAGTACTTACTGATCTGGAAGAATGGGATTCATTGGCCTTTATGGTTTTGATTGCCTTTTTCGACAAATCATGGGGGCAGCGCATTATCTTTGACGATCTCAAATCCATCCGTACAGCTGCTGATCTGATTGCGATGACTAGGGGGGCAGTTGCCTGATGTTTTCTGCAGACAAAAAGATTCTGATCACCGGGGCCAGCTCAGGCATTGGCAAAGCCATTGCTCTTGAGTGTGTGGCCCAAGGGGCAACAGTGCTTGCCTGCGCCCGTGACGTACAGCGCTTGGAGGAAGCCCGGCAGGCTTCATCAGCTCCAGACAGATGGATAAGCCTCCAGCGAGACTTTTTGGAAGGCATGGAGGAAATTCCTGCCTGGGTTCGCGGGATTGCGCAAACCCACGGCAAACTGTGGGGCCTGGCTCATGCGGCAGGTGAAGGATTGATGGACAGCCTGCAAGGCTATGACCTTGCCTCTGCCAGAAGGCATTTTTCTCTCAACTTCCATACGCCGTGCCTGTTGGCTCAGGGGTTCTGTGATCGCCGGGTGGGTCGTAAAGGCGGAGCTTTGCTTTTTATCGCTTCCGCAGCCGCAGTGTATCCTGAAAAGGGGCATTTGATTTACGGCGCTGCCAAGGCCGCCCTGGTTGCCGCTGCCAAAAGCATCAGTCAGGAGGTCGCCCCTCGCGGCCTGCGCGTTCATTGCCTGTCGCCGGGCATTGTTGACACGCCCATGGAAGGCAGGGCCGAAGCCCTGATGGGGCCGGAATATCGGCAGCATCAGCTCCAGAGCTATCCCCTTGGCTTCGGCAAGCCGGAAGACGTGGCCCATCTGGCGGCCTTTCTTCTTTCTGAACAGGCGGCCTGGATTACAGGGCAAAATTTTGTTCTGGATGGGGGGCGCTACTGATGCCCAATGTGCTCATAATCGGAAATTCCGGGGCCGCGCGGGAGTGTTACTGGATTTTACGCGATGTGCTGGAAAGCGCACCAGGTCTTGCTGATTATTACACCTTTGGTGGATTTTTTGACTGGCAGGGCTATGCAGGAGATCTGAAGGAGTTACAGCACCTCTACCTTGGGAGTGTGGATGCCTACACGATCCGACCGGAGGATATGTTTGTCATCGGCATCGCAAAGCCTGAACTGCGCGGCAAAATATTTACAACGCTCAAGGGACGCGGTGCAAATTTTATAAATCTTGTACATCCATGGACTTCCATCAGCAGGACAGCTCGTATAGGTGAGGGAAATATTTTTCAGCGTGGATGTACCATTTTTTGCAATGCCGTCATAGGTAATGCGAATTATATCAATGGAGCGGCGAATATCTCCCATGATGCGCAAATAGGTGATTTTAATTTCTTCGCCCCATATTCTATTGTTCTCGGAGGGGCAAGCATCGGCTCACTCAATCATCTTGGGCCGCACAGTGTTGTTCTTGAGCGCTCAGTAGTGGGAAACGGTAATATCCTTGCGCCCGGAAGCACCCTTTACAAAGGCTGCCGGGATAATTGCCGAATGGCTGGCAATCCGGCCCTGAGGGTTGGAGGCAGGAGAGATGCCTGCCAATAAAGTGCTGCATATTCTGCTGGTCAATAACTACACAGCACGCGGGGGAATCCCGAAAGCTGTATCACTGTTGGCCAACGCCATGACGGAACGCGGGCATAAGGTCACGATCTGCAGCCAGCGCCCGGTTCCGCTCTGGCTTTATCCGCTCTACCGGCTGGGATATTTTTTGTATACGCAGAGCCTGCCTGAAGGCAAACGCCCGGACATTCCCAAGGGTACGGAAAAGCTCCAGGATATGTATCCGCTCCGCCCCGAGGTGACGATTCTTCCTTACAACTTTACGGATAAAAACCTGCAAATTCAGCGCCTGAGGCAAGAAATCCGTAATCTTTCGCCGGATGTCTGCGTATGCCCCTTCCCTGACGGCACGCATCTCGTATGGGCTGTAACGCTCCTGGGGAGTGGTATTCCGTATGTGTACTCCGAACGGCATTCACCAGGTACCATAGAAAATATTTTTTGGAATCGGAGAGGCCGTCTGGCCGCCATGAGCGGCGCGGATGCCATCCATCTTTTGCTGCCTTCCTATGCTGGCAGCGTTCCTGAATTTTTGCGGGACAGGGTACAGATCATTCCCAATGCCGTGTCTCTCCCCGATGCCGCTGCAAAGCCGGGTGGCCAGGGGGCGGAACGCAAAATCCTGCTGTGGATGGGGCGGCTGCAGGAAGAGCTTAAGCAATGTTGCCTGGCTATGGATGCTTTTGCCGCTGTTTCCAGTCAGTACTCTGACTGGGAAATGCAAATAGCCGGGGATGGACAGGACAGGGCGAAGGTGGAAGCCCATGCGAAAGATCTCGGCCTTGGAGAAAAGATCCGTTTTCTTGGTATGTCCACCAATCCTGAAGGCGTGTTATCAGGGGCGCAGGCTTTCTGTTTTTCCTCCCGCACGGAGGGGATGCCAAACGTGCTTTTGGAAGCAATGGCGGCAGGGCTGCCGTGCGTGGCATTCAGAGACTGCGATGGTGTGCCTGACATCATAACGGATGGAGAAACAGGACTGCTGGCTGACGAAATGACTCCCCTGAGTCTGGCAAAGGAACTGGAGAAGCTGCTTGCAGATGATGCCTTGCGGGCCAGGCTTGGCAGGAATGCCAGAACGTTCATGTCTGCATACAGCCATGCGGCGGTATTTGACGCATGGGAAAAGCTTCTCCGGAACGTTGCCGGGAAAAAGGGCAACACTGTCATGGACAGCTTTCGAGAGGAGCCTTTTGCCAGCATGGCCAGAATGTCCGCAAGGGCCAGACAGGAATATGCCGGGCGTGATTTTGGCCAGCCTTTTCCCGATGCACTGACGGTGAGGTTGAGAGCAGCCGTGGTGCGCATGAAAAACCTCATCAGGGAAATCTGCCGCAAACTCCATAAAGGTTCCGGATCTCGCGTATGAATATTGCCATCGGAGCTTCCAGTCTGTGCTACGCAAAAGGGGGAACAGAGAGAGTCGCGGTTAATTTGGCCCATGCGATGCTGGCTCGCGGGCATACTATCCATATTTTCGCCTATGAACATGGCCGGGAGCCTGTTTTTCCGCTGGATGCACGCATTTCGCTTCTGCGTCTGCCGGAAGAATTCGGCCACGGCAAGCATTGCGAGATTGAGAAAGTGCGGGAGTATCTGAGGAGCAACGATATTGATGTCATGCTTTCG
Organism: Desulfovibrio sp. ZJ200; assembly: GCF_011039095.1. Classification (NCBI taxonomy): domain Bacteria; kingdom Pseudomonadati; phylum Thermodesulfobacteriota; class Desulfovibrionia; order Desulfovibrionales; family Desulfovibrionaceae; genus Desulfovibrio; species Desulfovibrio sp. ZJ200. The sequence goes on from NZ_JAAKEH010000012.1 coordinate 17,563, forward strand.
TTGCAGTCAGAATGGACCCATATGTTGTGGTGCCTCACATGCCTTGGAACGGGAGTGCCCATAATCTGTTCAGAAAGATCCGATCCTCGTTTCTCTGAAGCTGTAACCTGGAACAGGCCGGGCCGTATGGCTGTTCTCGCTTGTGCTGACGCCATCCATGAGTTGGTGGAGGCCCATATAGAGACGGTACCGGAAATCCACAGACATAAATGTCGTGTGATTCCCAATGCGGCGCCGTTGACTTCCATCAGGGCAGATGTGGGGCTCAATTATGAAAGCGGAACCGTCCTTTTTCTGGCCCGCTTTATCCCCGGCAAACGGGCTGATTTGCTCCTTAAAGCCTTTGCCGGCATATCCGGCCGCTTCCCCGAATGGCGTTTGCGTATAGTGGGATATGGCCCGGAAGAAAAAAAGCTGCGAGAACTTGCAGCGTCTCTTGGCATTAGCAGCGTGACGGAATTTGTGCTGCACCCTGAGAATGTGTTTCTGGAATACGAAAAGGCAAGCATCTATTGCCTGCCGACGCAAGTTGAAGGCTTTCCCAACAGTCTTATTGAAGCCATGGCTTGCGGTTTGCCCGTCGCAGGTATTGCCGATTGCCCGGCCATGCGCTCCATTATCAGGGATCACGACAATGGTATTCTGGTGGCTGCGCCGGATGCGGATCTTCTGGGCAACGCCCTGGCGGAGTTGATGAACTCTCCGGCCCTGCGGCAAAAGCTGGCGGAGAAATGCCTTGAAGACTGCGCAGGAGCATACAACCAGGAAGCGATTTGGGACGAATGGGAAAGTTTCTTGCGTCAGGTCTCCGAAAAGAAGGGGGCTGCCGTCATGGATGGATTTCGTTCGGAGCCGTTTGCCAGCATGGCAACCCTGTCTTCGGCGGCAAGGCGGGAATACCTTTATCGTAATTTTGGGGAACCCATGCCCTGGTCCTGGCCGTTTTTCCGCCTTCGGGGAAAAAATCTCTCTGCAAACTTGAGGGATAGAACCACTCAAGGATGCAAGGATCTTGTGCGCAACACAGTCAATACGATGGTAAATATTTATGAAGCCGCAAGGCTTGCACAAGCTGACTGGCGCAAGCTGCCGGGATATTACCGGCAGATAGCCAAGACAAGACGGATGATTCCCCTCCGCTCACAGGCAAGAACAAGGGCTTTTTGCGAGCATGCGGTACGGTTTATTTCGTTGAAAGATCGCGCGGTCTTGTGCGTGGGCTGCGGAAGCCCTGAGGAAGTGCTGCACATGAGGCGGATGGGCGCTGATGCCGTGGGAATCGATTTGAACGGCGCCGAGCCCCTGGTTCATTCCATGGACATGGAGAACTTGAATTTTTCAGATGCGGTTTTCGACGTCGTTTATTCATGCCATAGCCTTGAGCACTGCGAGGATCAGAGAGCGGCTGCCGCTGAGATGATACGCGTTTGCAAACCAGGTGGGCATGTATGCATTGAGGTGCCGGTCAATGCCGTGCCGGACAGCGTGGATTTGCATACCTGTCCGGAAGCAGATGCTGTCCGTGTTTTGTTTGCAAACCGGATAGAAAGGACTCTGGTTGAGGAGTTCATTTCCCTCAACGATCCCCGAAACGGCTCAGGAGAAGATGTTTTTCGTTTTATTTATCAAGTTCGGGAAAAGGGCTTATCATGAAGGTAAAACCTTATTTCAGAAATGATGATGTCTCTTATGATACGCAAATGGAATACTTTCCACAGTTTTGCGGTATTTTCCATAAGCATGGCTTTACCCAGGTTCATGCCGTAACGCTGCGGGGCCTATGCAATTATGCGAATTACCATAATGGCTCATACTGTGTTTACGAAGGTCATCAAACACTGTCACAACTTGATAACGAACGGATTCGAAAACTTTCCATGCCGTACAGGCTGGAAGATAATGAAAAACTCGTCCGGTATCTTTCTGATACTCCTGATGAAGTAGCCTTGCATGGGCTGTATCATACTAATTATGCCCGCATGACAGAAAATGCGCAGTATGAGGAAATGAAGGAGGGGCTTGCCCTTTTGCGAAAGATATTTCCTCAAAAACGCGTCCGCTTTTTTGTGCCCCCATTTAACAGCTGTAACCTTACTACCCACCGTGCGGCCGGCAGGCTGGGGCTGACAGTTGTCGGCGATGAAGGGGTGCATCTGGAAGAATCTCTCACTACCTTACGCCTTTTCCCCGGGGTCTGGTACAGATATCATCACCATCGTTTTTATCCCGGCTCGACCTTCGGAAACCCCTCTCTTACTCTGGAAAACCTGGATCAAGCGCTTGGTCAGGCAGCCCTGAATCCCTGTACGGGGCCTCTTCCTGTCCCATCCTTCAATTATGAGGGGGATCTCAGCCGGTTGAAAGAACTTGTCAAAGAACATAACGCGCAGGAATGGTTTGTGGGAACCGCCCAAAATCGCTTGCAGAGGCGTGAGCTTATCCTTGCGATGGCGTGGATATATTCCCGTATTGGTTATGGCAAACATATTTTTGAGATAGGCTGCGGGAGCGGCAACAACCTTTTGTGGCTTGCCCAGCATGGTTATGAACATCTTGGGGGGAGCGATACAGACGCCGCGGCCCTGGCCGTAGCGGCCGGCATGGCTGATTTCCACGGCTTTACATGGAACCTTGGCCAGGGGAGCCTCTTTGATCCGGAACATATTCCGGAAGGAACGGATCTGCTGATCGCCGTCAATTGTCTCAGCTTCCATACGGAATTTGATCTGCGGAAGTTTTTATCAGGTTGCAAAAACAGGCTTTCGCCCACAGGATGTATTCTTGTCGATCAGGTAGACGCCAGCTTTAACGGGCACCCCCTGAATGCAGTTCACAGTAAGCAATGGGGTCTTCCCCCTGAAGAGCGTTCTCTCCCATCGGAATATTGCGCTCCACGCATCACCATGGCAGAGGCCAGGGATGCCGCCCGGAGAAGCGGCATGCATCTTGTCGCCGCGCTGCCATCTCTTCAGCAACCCCCCCGTGTCATTTACATATTCAGTTGCCAGCCCGGGCAGCCGGAAATGCGGGGGGCGCCTCCCGCCCTGCCTCTCCCCGAAGCAATGGTTCAGCCGACGGTACAGGCTATTTTCCTGTCCGGCCTTTTTGATTGGGCCTGGTACAGAAAACAATATGTCAGAGGCCCGGAAGTTATGGATCCGCTGGAGCACTATGTGCGTTTCGGCGCGTCCAAAGGGTATTGGCCCAATCCTGATTTTGATTCGGGAAAATATCGGCGCAAACACATGAACATGATGGATTCCACAAATCCGCTCCTGCATTCTCTGCTTTACATTCCATGTTCCAGAAAAAGGAAAGAATCCTGATGCCAAGAATGCTCGTCTTTTTTGGAACACCCGGGTCGGGCTATGAGGAGCTAGCCTGGCTTTTGCATATCAATTCAGCCGCCCTGGAAAAGGCGGGTTGGATGTATTTTGCTGAAGACTACTCCTGGAGCCCTGCTTATCCCCGGATACCTTCGAGCGCGCGGATGTTCGACATCTTCAAAGAGGCTGGCGAGGGTAGGCCCAACGCTCGCAAGGAGATGTTCGCCTATTTGAAAAAATTGAATGCTGTTCTGGAGTTGGGAAATGATGTTCTGCTCAGCGCCGGCTTTCCGGACTTTTCGGCTTTACAGAAGTTTTTGAATACAGGAAAAGGGTTTTCTGCGATTGCGCATGCTGCCGTTGAAGTAAAACTACTGCTTGGGGGCCCTGACAGGAGTATCGACTTTCTTTATCGCCAGTATTTATTTCGTGATGTTCCCAATCTGTTGGAATACATGAAAAAGATTGTTGTCTGCTATGCTTTTCATACTCCGGAGCAGATAGCGGCGGATTTCAGTGGCTTACCTGAGGTGAATATATGGCTGCACCGAGATAGTGATCCCACCATTCTTGTAAAGGAACACAAAAAAGCACTTTGTGAACTGCTGCATATTGATCAATTCGACAATAATGCGGAAAAACTCATGCCGAAAAGTATTGCAGGTTTTGAGATTTTATACGCATTGCGAACTATACAGATACATACGAATAATTGGCCTGAGGATATTTTTTCAGCAATACGCAAAATGGAAGAAAATCTTGGCCTTCCATGGCAGCCGCTCTGTCAGGCTTCAGGCAACAAATTCAAAGTTCCGGACTACGGTTCAATTACGCCACAAATTGCCGGAGAATTTGCGCGCCATCTTGACACAACAGAAAAGAAGGCTGTTATCCGTCATTTGTACCGTGAGCAACAGATACCTGCCGACGTGAAAAAAACATTGCTTGAGGCCCTTTCCCCGGCTGCGCCGGAGTATTTTTTTTGCAAGTCCGCTATCAAGCCAAAAATTTCTGTCCTCACACTGACGCATAACCATGTGCGCTATATAGCGCAGAATATTGAAAGCGTTATCGCCCAGAAAACGGACGCGGCTTTGGAGCACATCATTCTGGATGATGCTTCAGACGATGGGACGCAGGCTGTCATAGAAAGCTATGCGTCAAGATACCCGCATATCCGTCCCATTTACCTGCGTGAGCGGGCCTGTCACGGAGAAAATGTGCGAGAGCTTTTTGCTGCCTGCAACAGCGAATACGCTGCCCTTTGCGATGGGGATGATTACTTTTCCGATGCAAACAAGCTCCACAAGCAGATGGAGTTTCTGGATCAATACAAGGAATGCGCCCTCTGTTTTCATCAGGTGGATGTTCTCTATGAAGACGGCTCGCCTTCTCGCGCATATCCGCCTGAAGATATGCTGCCCCGTGGCTTGCGACCGTTTTACCACATTCAGGATCTTTTGCAGGGCAATTTCATACAGACTAATTCGGTAATGTACCGCTGGCGCTTTCGGGAAGGATTGCCGGAGTGGTTTGACCCTACGCTTATTCCGGGTGACTGGTACTGGCATCTTTTGCATGCTGAAACCGGGTTGATCGGCTATATGCGTGATCATCTGGCTGTCTATCGCAGGCATGCGACATCCATGTATGCCAGTGCCGATATAAATCATGTATTTCACCGCAAACTGTGGGGGCTTAACGAACTGCGAACCTATGCCGCGCTGGATGAGCATTTCAACGGCAACTATCATGCTGATCTGCAGAAGCTGGCAAACGGCGTGTTTGCGGATTTTCTTCGTGTCTATCTGGAATCAGGTGATGATTCCCTGCTGCAACAAGGATGCCAGACTTTCCCCATGTTCGGGAGGGATTTTCTTGCTGCATTGAAAATAGGTAAAAATTGAACAAATGCGCAATATTTGTGAAAAATATTTTAGTTTCGTATCGATTGAGCCATACCCCCGCTCACATCCTCTAAATATCAGCCACATAACGTGGCGACGACTTTTTCCTGAAAATGTTATCTTACTATGCCGTAAAAGGGACAATCATGTCGTCTGATCTCTGCTGGCTCAGATCTGATCTGGCCGCTTGCGCCCTGTGGTTATTGGTCTGGATCTGTCCGATTTTTTCCTTTTGCGCCAATAATATAGATCGCTTTACCTCCCGCCAGGTCGTCGGCTCCCTCCTGCTTTCCATCTGCCTGTCATGCCTGTGCGGCATTGGCTCGGTACACCTGCCGGAAGTTGTCGCTGCGCTGATTGCGGGCCTTGTCTTTTGTAGTCTCAGCGAAAAGCTGATCCATCTTTTTGTGCAGCAGAGCCTGATAAAAGCCATTATTTTTCTGATAACAGGCGCTTTCTTTGCTCTTATAGCGCATTTTTTTGGCTTATGGCCGCTTTGTGCCCTTCTTTTTATTTACCTGTGCTTTTCTTTTGCTGATTTTGTTAAAAATTTGCACAAGCCAAAACATGCGATGCCCATGTTGCAACGGCCAGGAGAAAAGAGCATTGTTGTCATTGATGACAAAGACAATCCTCTCCCCAGGATGGCAACTACTCCAAATATTTATCTTTTATTTTTGGAATCGATCCATTCGGCAAAGACTTTGAAAAAAATCTATGGCATTGATGATGCCGGGCTTGGCGAGTTCCTGCAAAATAAGGGCTTTACGATTTTTTCCCGATCGTGCAGCAATGAATACGGAACCACCGTATCATTAAATACAATTTTGAACATGAGCAGCGAAGGCTGGAAGCCCTTGCAGGATGCCCCGCCGGCTTTTCGGTGGCTGAAGGCTTCAGGATACACAATCAACCTTATTGACTGTGCTTTGTATACCTTCGCCCATTATGTGCCGTACTGTGATTATTTCAATTTCTCCATGCCGCGATGGGTTGAAAAACTCTATATCTGGTTTTTACCGTTTTTCCTCCAGTCCTCTCTGCTGACAAGGCTGACCTGTAATATTGATCCTTTTACAGATGAGAGCGATTTTTCCGAAGCACGGCATAGCCTCCTGCGCCGGATGCAAAGAGAAAGTCACTCTCCATCGTTTTATATTGTCCGTTTCGGGGCAGGGCATGTGCCGAATCACTATACCTGGAAAGAAAAGAATGCATGGGATAAAAAATATATCGCTCTATATTCAAAAGCTGTCCATCAAATCAAAGAAATTATTGATGCTATCCTGACGCGAGATCCTGATGGATGCATCATTGCCATGGGCGATCATGGAGCGGCTTCATGGCAAGGCGTCTGGCAGGGTAAGAAAGACTGCAACGCCAATATGCGGGCTAACGGCGTGGAGCCTTCGGTAGTGAGTGAAGATCTGACGGGAATTTTACTGGCAATGCGGATGCCGGGGAAGAATGCTGTTCCGGATCAGCCAATCACGCCTTCAAACCTCTTTCGATTGGTTTTTGAATATAATGGCGTCTTGCCAGAGCATCTGCCAGCCATTCCAAGCAATTTCTCATATCTGCATGAACCGTCAAACCCTGTGGCCTTTATCCTGGCAAAGAATGCCGAGCCCCTGACGCATTGGGAACTGGATACGCCGGCTGCCGGACTTGCCCGTAAAACAGGAACGGGTTCGGATCTTTACCTTTCTTCCATTAATGAGCTTCTTGAGATAGCTGATTATCTGGAGTCATCCGGAGAGTTTGAGGTGTGCCTGAAACTTCTTGAGAGGGGGATGGATTCCTTCCCCCCGTCCGCCAAACTGCATCTTGCGCTCTCCAGACTGTATGTCAGGATGGGAATGGCATCCAAAAGTTTGCCCCTGCTTGAAAAATATATCGATATGAATGAAGAAGCGCTCGGCATGTTCGCAAGATCCATTGCCCTCACCGGGCATGCTGGACAGGCGTTAAAGATACTTGCCGCGCATCCCCTCTCAAAAAAAATGCCTCCCCGTCAGTTTTTATATCGCAAGGCCGACCTGCTCTGTCTGGATGGCCGGTACGAGGATGCCGCCCTATGCCTCAGGGAGTGTCTCTCATTACCTTCGGGCCACATCAGCGAGCTGGTTGGCGATGCCAATGCTCTGGCGCTTTGCCTTGATTGTCTGGGGCGCACAGATGAAGCCCTTGCTGAACTGGACAGGATTTGCTCAAAGGCTGCGAAGCCGGCCGCCCTTGCCACTATCTTTTTGCTTGCCGCCTCTCTCGGTATGAGAACGGCAGGGTATCAAGATACAAGTGCTCGTATTCTGAAAGCATTTGAAACATCGCGAGAACCCTATCCGCTAACTCTGTATCTATGGCAGGCAGGTCTGGAGGAGCGGTGCGGCAATCCGGATCAAGCCCTGAAATACCTGATAACGGCGCGTGATGCCAGACCTCCGGCTCCATTTCTTCTTGCTCAAATAGGTCTGTTTCTCATCAGGAATGACATTGCTGCCGGTTCTTTGCATGAGGAAAAGAAAGCGGGATACGCCTATCTTCGGATGATGAAAGATGTATTTAGTATTGTTTTTGATAAAGAATTTTATAGTAATAAATATTCACATCTTATTTCCAAAACAGAAATGGCTCCTTTAACTCATTATATCCATTATGGAAGACTTTTGGCACTTGATCCAAATCGATTATTTAATCAAATATTTTACCTTGTTACGCAAAAAGATATATTTTTTTACGGTTATGACCCATTATATCATTTTCTTATATGTCCTTCTTTTGAAAACAGAAATCCATCGAAACAATTTGATATACAAGCGTATATGGCACGTTGTTCTTACATGGACTGGAAAAATACAAATACGCTTGTCCATGCGATGCATACAACAACTTAGGGGGGAGTATGGCCGGAAGCAAAAATTACCAGTTTATTATCTTGAGTTTACTTTTTGTTGCTATTCTGATTTTTTTTCCCGACACCGCCCACGCAGGCTATCTTGATCCTGGTTCCGGCAGCACACTGGTGCAGGGCATTATTGCCGCCATAGCCGCAATCAAGCGATTCTGGCGGAAGATCCTCGGTATGTTCACCGGTAAGAAGGGTTGAGCCATGCTGCGCAATGCCGCTTCGTTCCGCGATCCCTCCGGCCGGGTATACGAAACTGAGACATGTGTCTATCGTACCATTACCGCTGCATATGCCGAAGAGTGGGCGTACCTGAAAAGCTGCGGCCTGCTGGAATCCGCCCGAAAAATCGGCTTGGGATCATTTGAGGAAATTCCTCCGGAAGAGCTTCCCGAGGGCCTGCCATCCGATGCCGTCCATGTGCTGCGCAGCCCTCGGCTGCCGTTCATTTCCTGGCCGTATGAATGGTGTTTCAGCCAACTGAAGGCGGCGGCTCTGCGTACAGTGGATTTGCACCTGCTGGCCCTGGAGCATGGCTGCATCCTCAAGGACGCTTCAGCCTACAACGTGCAGTTTTTTGAGGGCAATCCCCTTTTCATAGATCTGCTTTCCTTTGAGCGCTGGTCTGAGGGCCAACCCTGGCAGGCCTATGGGCAGTTCTGCCGGCATTTTCTGGCTCCGCTCGCGCTCAAGTGCAAACGGGATTGCCGCTGCGGCCTTTTGAGCAGCCGATGGATCGATGGCATCCCTCTCGATCTGGCAAGTAGCCTGCTTCCCGCAAGCGCATGGCTTTCTCTGGGGCTTGCCATGCATATCCGCCTGCACGACTCCATGCAGCGCAAGCATGGGGACGGCAGACAGGCAGCCGCCAAAGTCAGGCAAATGCGGATGAGCCTGCAAAAGATGAAGGATGTCGCCCAATCCCTCAAGGATACCGTTCTCTCCTTGAAACTGTCCGCACAGCACACGGAGTGGGGAGATTATTACAACGACACCAACTACACATCAGCAGCGCGGGCTGCCAAGGAAGAAGCCGTCGCTCGCCTGGCTGCCGGACATCCGGGGCGTCTGGCTCTTGATCTGGGCGCCAATACCGGGGAATTCAGCCGCCTGCTTGCTCCGCATTTCGATCTGGTGCTGTCCACAGATTACGACCATACGGCAGTGGAAAAGCACTGGTTGTCGCCGCCCCTCACAAATGTCTTGCCGCTGGTGCTTGATCTGGCCAACCCCTCACCATCCATAGGGTGGGCCTGTCATGAGCGTCCTTCCATCATGGAACGCTGTAAGGCGGATATGGTCATGGCCTTGGCTCTGTGCCACCACCTGCGCTTCACCTTTGGCATTCCTTTCACCCAGATGGCGGAATGCTTCCGTTCTTTGCTCCAAAAAGGCGGCTATCTCATGGTGGAATATGTTCCAAGGCAAGACAGCCAGGTGCAGCGCCTGCTGGCCGGTCGCGACGATGTGTTTGATGATTACGAGGAAAGCAAATTCCTGGCTGTTTTTCAGAATTGCGGCTTGCAGCAGGTGGAGAGTGTGCCCATCGCGGAAAGCGTTCGTACGCTCCATCTGTTTACCTGCAACACATTGTGATTATATGTCATTTACAGTTCAGAGCTGAACAGCTTCATAGGAAATGCACGCCGTTTTTCATCCCTCCCAAATGGCAAAACGCCATAGATGAGCTGCGGATACAGCATGTTTCGGCCTAAGCTCACCTATACAGGCTAAATGGTTTCAATGGGTTACAGATTGACCCCATTGAATCCAGAAAATAGAGCATTTTCACTTTGAAAATGCTCTATGTGGGCGTCGGCTTAGCCCCTTCAAACCATCAATGCCTTGTGCCTGCTACCCTTTCCACCATTTACGCAAAATCGGACGGGAGATTCCACAGCGCCGACAAACAAAACCGGCGTCTCCTGACTCTTCGTAAAGTTTCACCCATTGAAGGCGTTGTCGGACTTCTTTTTCCATCAAGGAACGTATTGATAAATTGAAATGATGTCGATGAATCATATAAATTATAAAAGTTGCGCTGGAGGTGCGAAAAAAGTTCTGGAAGCATCCGCACGGACCGGAAGCTATAGCTCTGCGAACTTTGAGCGGGTACTCAAGGCTCATGCCCTGGTCAACGGGAATTTCTATACCCGGGAGGGCATCAGTACGGCCGTGGAGGGGATTGGGCAAAGGCTGGATGATGCCTCCGGATAACACTTGCCAAGCCGGAAGTGACGACTTATAGAAAAAGGGAACTCCGGTTCCTGCGCTAACAGAAACCGGAGCTGGCGCGGCGCGTTACAGCGCCCCGCACGGCTGCCACCTAGAGGTTTTACTAACGACCCCGGCCCATCGCGAGTGGGCCGGGGTCAGCCGTTACATGGCGTCAGACGCCAGCAACAGCACCACAGCCAGTACGATAAGCAGAGCCACGATCATCCGTTGTCCGTAAGAACCCGTTTCACCTTGATGCCATAACGCTTATACCACGCCACAGCGAACCAAAGGAATTCCACAGCAGATTCCGCAGTCTCATCCGCATGGATTGCTGTATATGCCATCCGTGATGCGTCATCCTCGCAGACATGGAGGTATTCCCAGCCCGGCTTCCGCCGTTTTACCTGTCGAGTCCCGGCTTTCCGATGGCCGATCCCATCAATCTTGCCAAGGCGCTTTATGTCCAACATGGAGCATATCCCCCGGACTGTCCCACTCATAGCGGTGGACTGCCGTTTTGGGCTCCAGGGAGGCAAGCCGGGAAAGGCCCAATTTGCGTAATGCGCGGAACACAGTACTGCGGCACAGGCCGAGAAGAAGCGCAATCTCGTCTCCGGTCTTGCGTCCCTTCCGCAGTTCATGGATCCGGGCCATATCCGCCTTTGTCAGGCTGCATCGGCAGCGTTTTGGGCGTGAACTGGCGCCGGCAAGCGACTCGACACCACCCACTGCATAACGATGCTTCCATTTTCTGACGGTGCGCGTACTCAGGCCATAATCAGCGGCCACAGCGGCAACAGATTTTGCCCCCAGCCGTCGCACCATTTCTTCTCGACCTCTTGCCGCAAGTTTGGCATTCTTATGGCTGTTCACCCTTCTTCCCTTCCCGTTTGCTGTTGTTTTGTCACTTCCAGCTTACCGGATTGAAGGAGGGTGAACAACCTATTGAAACATTACATCTAGACGCGTCAGCCCCGGGCCATGTGGGCAGAAGCGTTGACATTGCCGCAGAAGCAGGACTACTGTAACATATCAATATCAGGAATCCTGCCGCAGGGTGGGTATTGACTTTTTCCCATGAGGATCATGCCGTGGGAGAGCTGCGAAGTTTGGGGCGCACACCTATCAGCGAAGGGTATCCCGCAGGAAGCGACCCGCGAGAAAATCCCCATTATGAGGCTCTTCAGGCGGAAATGGCCAAGCTCAGCTCCCTTCAGGGAGCCGGAGCCGTGCGCTGGGAAGAGGTGGCTCACAATGCCGCCGCGGTTCTCTCCACGCAGGCCAAAGACATTTCCGCCTCGGTCTGGCTGTGCGCGGCCTTGGCCGAGCTCAAAGGCATTGCGGGGCTGGCCGACGGCACCCGCATCCTGGCCGATGTGGTCACGCTCTGGTGGGGCTCCTGCTTTCCTCCTCTCAAACGTCTGCGCGCCCGCAGCAATATGCTGCAATGGTGGCGGGACAGGACCAAAGACTTCATAAGCAGAGAGAGCGCAAGCGAGCCTGAGGCGAGCCGGGATCTGCTGGACGCCCTGAGCGAGCTGGACGCGGCGCTGGCTGAAAAGTTGCCGGACATGCCGCCCTTGCGCGATCTGCTGGATGCCGTCCGCAGCCTGCCCGGCTGCCAAAAATCCGTTACGCCGCCCGAGATGCGGCCTGACGATCTCCCCGGTGACGCCCATCCGGCGTCTTCCTCCGCAGCCCTTGCGGCCACAACCGCGGCCCCTCTGTCTTCCGCACCGCTTCCATCTGATCCGCACGAAGCCCGCCAGTGCTTTCTCGCCGCGGCGGACGCTTTTTGCGTTTTCAGTTTCGCGCAAGGCTGCGCGCAGGATGCGGCTGCCTGGCGCGCGCTCTATCTCGCCTTGTGGGGCGGTCTGCACAGCGCGCCGCCGTCTGAAAACGGCCTGACCCGCATTGCCCCGCCCTCAAGCGAGGCCCTGCAAAGCTGTACGGCCCTTATTGCCGCCGGCAAGGCGGAAGAAGCGGCCCTCGCGGTCGTGCGCTTTCTGCCGCAAAGTCCCTTTTGCCTGGATGCGCAGCGCATCCTGGATGTGGCCCTCACCGAATGCGGCGCGCCTTGGGTTACGGCGCGCGCTCTCCTGCGGCAAGAGGTCAGAGCCTTTCTGAACCGCCTGCCCGGCGTGGAAGAGCTGCGCTTCAATGACGGCACGCCCTTTGCCGATCCGGCCACCGCCTTGTGGCTGGGCAGCATCCTTGCCGAGGGCGAATCCGCTGCGGCCGTGGATGCGCCGCCGCAGGAAAGCCCCATCCAGGAAGCCCTGCGCGAAGCCGAAAGATTGGCCGCTCAGGCCCAGACAGCGCAAGCTCTCGAACTGCTGCACGCGGCCCGCCGCTCCACGGGAGCGGCCGGGGCTGAATGTGCCGAAACCTTTCCGCTTTTGCTTAAGGAAGCGGAGATTCTCATGCGGCGGCAGCACTGGGCCGCAGCCACGGCCGTGGCCCAGTGCATTGAAGAAACAATCGCGCGCCATAATTTGCCCGTCTGGGACGCGCAAAGCGCCCTGGACGGCCTGGCCGTTGCGCACGCGGCCTGGTCCGGTCTGGGCGGGGAAGAGGCGCAACGCCGCGCCAGATCGCTGCTGGTGAAGATCGCCCGCCTGCGTCCCGCCCAGGCGCTGGCCCTGACCGGCGGCTGAGCGGCGCGCGAGCCGGAGCAGATTGCCTTTGCAGCGCCATACGTTTCAAAGCGATCATCCCGGCAAAAAACGCGGTTTTTGCCGGAATCCGCGCCGCGTCGCGGCGCACCGCAAAATGTGCGGCCCTAGAGCCTTGCAACGGTGAAAGACTCTGACCCGACAGAGGAGGAAACAATGCCCAAAGAAGGTTCCGTGGCGCCTAAGGAGCGCGTCAACATTGTGTACAGGCCCGCCACGGGCGACGCCCAGGAAGATGTGGAGCTGCCCCTCAAGCTCATGGTGCTCGGCGACTTCACGCAGCGCGAAGACGATCGCGCCGTGGAAGACCGCGACCCGGTTTCCGTGGACAAAATGAACTTCAACGACGTGATGCGGGGGCAGGATCTTTCACTTTCCCTCACTGTGCCCGACAAACTGGCGAACGAGCCCGAGGCGCGGCTGGGAGTACGCCTGAAGTTCGAAAACATCAATGATTTCTCGCCCGACGCCATTGTGCGCCAGGTGCCGGAACTGGCCAGGCTGCTGGAGCTGCGCGAATCGCTCAAGGCGCTTAAGGGGCCGCTGGCCAATGTGCCGGAATTTCGTCGCAAAGTGCAGGAAATGGTGACGGATGAAAACATCAGGGCCGCCCTGCTCAAGGAACTCAACCTCGAAGACCGCTAAGGAAGCGCCATGAGTCAGACGGATACGACAGCAGCGCAGGCGCAGACGGCCACGGCCAGTCTGCTTGACGAAATTGTGGAGGCCACCAAGCTCAAACCGGGCGATGAGGGTTTCGACGCCACGCGCACGGGCCTCCAGGCCTTTCTGAAGCAACTGGTGGGGCAGAACACAGAAACCAAAGTTTCCCCGGCGCTGGTGGATAAGATGCTGGCCGATGTGGACGCGCGTCTTTCCGCTCAGGTCAACGCCATCATGCATCATGAGGAATTTCAGAGCCTGGAGAGCGCCTGGCGCGGCCTGAAGTTTCTGGTGGACCGGACCGACTTCCGGCAGAACATCAAGATCGAATTCCTCAGCGTTTCCAAGGAAGATCTGCTCACCGACTTTGAGGATTCGCCCGAAATCATGCGCTCGGGCCTGTATAAACACGTCTACACCGCCGAATACGGCCAATTCGGCGGCCAGCCCGTAGGCGTCATGGTGGGCAATTACGAATTCGGCCCCGGCGCCCAGGACATGCAGTTGCTGCAATATATGTCCGGCGTGGCGGCCATGTCGCACGCCCCCTTTGTGGCGGCGGCCGGCAAGAGCTTCTTCGGCATCGATTCCTGGGAGGAACTGCCCAATCTCAAAGATCTGAAGTCGATTTTTGAAATGCCGCAATACACCAAATGGCGCGCTTTCCGTGATACGGAAGATGCCCGCTATGTGGGCCTGACCCTGCCCAGGTTCCTGCTGCGCGTGCCCTACGGGGCTGAAACCGTGCCCGCCAAAAGCTTCGTCTTCAGCGAGGAGGCGGAAAAAACCGACGACTTCTGCTGGGGCAACACGGCCTTCGCCTTTGCGGGCCGGCTTACCGACAGCTTCGCCAAGTACCGCTGGTGCGCCAATATCATCGGCCCGCAGGGAGGCGGCGCGGTGGAAAACCTCCCGGTGTACAACTTCGAGTCCCTGGGGCAGATCCAGACCAAAATCCCCACCCAGGTGCTCATTTCCGAACGTCGCGAATACGAGCTGGCCGAAGAAGGCTTTATTGCCCTGACCATGCGCAAGGGGGCCGACAACGCGGCCTTCTTCTCGGCCAATTCCTGCCAGCGTCCCAAGATCTTCGCCAATACGCCCGAGGGCAAGGAGGCCGAACTCAACTTCAAGCTCTCCACCCAGTTGCCGTACATGATGATTATGAACCGCCTGGCGCACTACATTAAGGTCATCCAGCGCGAGAACATCGGCACCTGGAAGGAGCGCGCAGACCTTGAGCGCGAACTGAACACCTGGATCAGCCAGTATGTGACCGAAATGGACGATCCCGACCCGGTCACCCGCAGCAAACGCCCGCTGCGCATGGCCCGGATTGAGGTCAGGGACGTGACCGGGGAGCCGGGCTGGTATACCGTGAGCTTGCTGGCCAGGCCTCACTTCAAGTACATGGGTGCGAGCTTCACCCTTTCTCTGGTGGGCAAGCTGGATAAGAACTGACCTCTAACCCCCGCGCGAAGGAGAAGACAACATGGCACTGACCGCGTACATGAAGGTGGAAGGCAAGACCCAGGGCGAAATCAAGGGCGATTGCCCCCAGGGCGGAGACAAGAAAGACAAAATCACGGTTTACGCCCTGGAGCATCTGGTGGAGATCCCCAAAGACACGCATACCGGCCTGCCCACGGGCCAGCGCATCCACCATCCTCTGAGCATTACCAAGCATCTGGATCAGGCCAGCCCCAAACTCTACAAGGCCTGCTGCACCGGCGAACAATGTACGGTCACTATCGATCATTACCGTATTGCGCCCACCGGCCTGGAAGAAAAATACTACACCATCAAAATGGAAGACGCCATTGTGGTCTCCATGAACAAATACACTCCGCTGACCTTCCTGCCGGACAACAAGCCGTATCATGACATGGAAACGGTTTCCTTCACCTATTCCAAGATCACCTGGACGTACAACGACGGCAACATCGAATATGTGGACGACTGGAAAAAATAAGCGCCGCGCCCAGCGACCATGAGGAAAGGGCATGGACGGATCAAGGCTGCTTGAGCGCATCATGGCCGCGGAGCGGGGCAGGCGGCTTTCTCCGGAAGCCGACGGGCCGGAGACGCTGCTGGCGTCCGTGGGCGTCTATCTGAGCCGCCTGCTCAACACCCGGCAGGGCAGCACTCCGGCCGCCCCGGAACTGGGCCTGCCGGACATCACCCATTTTGTGCAGGCCGCCGGGGGCGAGCGCATGCGCGACCTGGAAGAGATGATGGCCGCCGTGATCAGCCGCTATGAGCCGCGTTTGCGCGACGTGGAGGTGCGCCACTCCCCCGAGGCCGGGGCCCCGTTCACACTGGCTTTCACGCTTTCCGGCAAGGTGCGGCGCAACGACACCCTCCTGCCTGTGGTTTTTGAAACCCTGCTCAGGCCCGACGGGCGCATTGAAGTCAAAGGCTACGCATGATTTCAGGCTATTACCGACAGGAACTGGATCGCCTGCGCGAACTGGGCGCGGCCTTTTCCAGGGCGCATCCGGCGCTGGCCCCCATGCTTTCCGCCGAGGCCACCGACCCGGACGTGGAGCGCCTGCTCGAAGGCACGGCCTTTCTCTCCGCGCTGATCCGCGAAAAGCTGGAAGACGAGCTGCCCGAGGTCATCCATGCCCTGTTGGGCATGGTGGCCCCGCACTATCTGCGCCCCCTGCCCTCGGCCACGCTCATTGCCTTCACGCCCCGCAAGGCCCTGCGGGAATGCCTGACCATCCCGCGCGGCACGGAGCTGAAATCCGTGGAAGTGGAGGGCGCGCACTGCGTCTTCACCACCTGCGCCGATGTCCGGCTGGCCCCCCTGAGCCTTGCGGGCGTAAGCTTTGCCCGCACCGGGCCGCGCAAGGGCGAACTCGGCCTGCGTTTCAGCGCCAACGGCCTGCCCCTTGAAGCCGTGGCCCTGCCGGAGCTGCGCCTCTCCTTCATCGGCAGCTATGCGGACGCGGCGCGGCGGATCATGCTCTGCCTCACCCGCGTCCGGGAAGTGCGCCTCATTCCCGAAGGCGGCCGCGGCACGCCCCTGCGCCTGCCGCCTTCGGCGTTGCGGCTCACGGGCTTCGGGGCCGACGAGGCGCTCATCCCCTATCCGCCGGAATCCTTCGCGGGCTTCCGGCATATCCAGGAATATTTTCTTCTGCCCGAGCGCTTCTGTACCCTGGCCCTGAGCGGCTTCGACGCCTGGGCCCGGCGCACAAGCGCCGCGGCCTTCCGGCTGGAGCTGGATCTGGACGATCTGCCGGATGAGGTTCCGCCATTCCGCGACGAGCATGTGCGCCTTTTCGTCACGCCTGCGGTCAATATCTTTCCCATGTCCGGCGAACCCATCACCCTTGATCACCGCCGGGAAAGCTATGCCGTGCGCCCCGCCGGGCACAGGGCCGGAGAGTATGAAGTCTATGCCGTGGACAAAGTCACCGGCTTTGCGCAGGGCTCGCTGCGGGAGCGGGAATACGCGCCCTTCATGGCCGCCAATCCCGGCGCAGGAACAGGAGGCGTGTATGCCCTGTCCTCGCGCCTTTCCGTCAGCGGTGAGAGCGTGGATGTGGAGCTTTCCGTGGGGCATGCCGGGGAGGGCGCTCCGACCGCCGAGGTGCTTTCCCTGGAACTGCGCTGCACCAACGGTTCCCTGCCGGAAAAGCTGCATGCCGGCGACGTGACCCAACCCACGGCCTCCTCGCCGCAACTGGCGGAATTCACCAATCTGCGCGCGCCCACAGCCACGGTGCGGCCGCCTCTGGGCGGCGATACCCTCTGGCGTCTGCTCTCGCATCTTTTTCTCAATTATCTTTCCGTGGCCCGGGCCGACAACCTGCGCGCGCTGCTCAAGCTCTACATCTTCAACAAAACCACGGATCGCGCGGCTCTGCTGGCCAACATCAACCGCGTGGACGGCATTGCGGATCTGCGCGTGGTCCCGGCGGAACGCTTTGTGCGGGATCGGCTCATGCGCGGGCAGAACATTTCCCTGACCCTGACGCCGGAAAATTTCGCCAGCGACGGGGACATGTATCTCTTCTGCTGCGTGCTGGACGTTTTTTTGAGCAATTATGCGGCCGTCAATACCTATACGCAGCTCACCGCCGCAGACAGCTACGGCCGCTGCGAATTCGCCTGGCCCGCCCGCCTCGGGGAAAGGACGCTGCTGTGAACGCCCGGCCGTGCTCCCCCGCCGAACGGACCGGCGCGACGCCAGGCGGCGTCCTGGAACGTCTCTTCGCCGATCCCTCCTCCTTCAGCTTTGTGCAGGCCGTGCGCGTGCTGCACGCCGCTTACGGCGCGGGAGAAAGCGTCATGGATTTTCTGCGCGCCCGCGTGCGTGTGCGTCCGCACCTCTCCCTGGCCTTTCCCCCGCGCGACGTGGTGAGCCTGGAAAGGATTCCCCCAGGCGGAACACCCGCGCCGGACGGCGCGGCCGGGCAAAGCCCGGGGGATACCTTCCGGATCACGGTCAGCGTCATGGGCCTGTACGGCGCGGCCTCGCCGCTGCCCACCTTCTACACCGAGGATCTGCTGGCCGAAGCCCGCGAAGATGGCTCGGCCGGGCGCGATTTTCTGGATGTGCTCAATGCGGGCCTGTTCGGCCTGTTCCTCTGGGGGGGCTGGTTCCGTTACCACCCTCTCCGCGCTCTGGAAGAGCAGAGGGATACGGCGCTGCTTGAGCGGATGTTCTCTCTCGCGGGCCTGGGCGATCCCGAGCTGCGGCAAAGCGTGGCGCAGCCGCGCGGCCTCCTGCCCCTGGCGGGTATTCTGAGCCAGTTTCCGCGTTCGGCCGCCGGGCTGGGCGCTTTTCTGTCCAGCCGGCTCAAGGTGCGCGTGCGCATCCGCCAGTGCGTGTGGCGCCAGGCGGCTCTGCCCGAGGAGCAGCGCTGTCGCCTTGACGGCGGCAAGGCGCTGGGACAGGACGCCATCCTGGGCAGCCGGGTGGACGACGCCAACGGCAAGATCGGCATTCTGCTGGAAGGGCTGACGCGAGAAGATCTTCCGCGCTTTGCGCACGACGGCGAAGGCTGTGCGCAACTGCGCGCTTTCATGGATTTCTACTGCACCGAGCCCCTGGACGCCGACATCCATCTGGAGATGGCGCCCGGGCTCTGCCGCGGAGCGCGCCTCGGCGCAGGACCGGACACATCCCCGGCCTGGCGGCGGCTGGGCTGCGACACATGGCTGGGCGATCCGGAAAAAGGCCGTGCGCCCCGGCTGGACGGCCAGGGGCCGCACGTCTATGCCCAGGGCTTCGGCAAGGCCCTGATTCCGGGCTGCCGCTGGCGGAAAAACGCCGGGAATTAGGGCGTTTTGCTCATGAAATGAGCTAGAGCATTTTCTCTTTGAAAATGCTCTGCTGACGCGAAAGCGGCAGCCGCCGGAGCAGCTTCACGAGGAAATTGTTCTCACCAGCGATCCAAGGAGGCGCCATGATCGGCGTGGATATGAAGGGCCTCATCGACAAATGCAACGGATTCTGCACGCAGGCGCTGCACGCCGCCGCAGGCATGACCGTCAGCCGCGAGCACTATGAAGTGACCTTCGAGCATTTTCTGCTGGCCTGCCTGGAAGAGCCCGCCTCCGACGCCTCGCTGCTCCTGGCCGGCGCAGGCGCGGACATGGCGGCCCTCAAGGCGGAAATCAAGCGCGCGCTGGCCTCCTTCCGCGCCGGGAATACCGGACGGCCCGTATTTTCACCCACGCTTCAGGACGCGCTGGAAGCAGGCTGGCTGGTCTCGTCCGTGGATCTCAGGCGCGCGCAACTGTGCTCCGGCGGGGTGCTGCTGGCTTTTCTGCGCCGCCCCAACTTCTACGCCCAGGGCGACTACACCCGCCTGCTGCGGGAGGTGAGCGCCGATGAGCTGCTGCGCTCCTTCGCCCGTTTGACCGGCGCCTCCTGCGAGACGGGCGCGCCTGCCGACGCCGCGGCTGCGGGCCGGGAGGGCGCGGATGCCCAGGGCCAGAGCGGCGCCGAAAGCTTCATCGCCCGTTTCTGCGAGGACATCACGGCCAAGGCCCAGGCGGGCAAACTGGATCCGGTCTTCGGACGCGACCGGGAAATCCGTCAGATGGTGGACATTCTGGCCCGCCGCCGCAAAAACAATCCCATTCTGGTGGGCGAGCCGGGCGTGGGCAAAACCGCGGTCATGGAGGGTCTGGCCCTGCGCATCAGTCAGGGCGACGTGCCCGAAACCCTGCGCGGCGTGACGCTGCTGAGCCTGGACATGGGTCTGCTGGAGGCCGGGGCCTCGGTCAAGGGCGAATTTGAGCGCCGCCTCAAGGGCGTGCTGGACGAAATCAAGGCCGCCACAGCCTCGATCATCCTGTTCATCGACGAGGCCCATCTGCTGGTGGGCGGCGGCAACGGGGCCGGCGGTTCGGACGCGGCCAATCTCATGAAGCCCGCCCTGGCCCGCGGCGAAATCCGCACCTGCGCGGCCACCACCTGGAAAGAATACAAGAAATATTTTGAAAAAGACGCCGCCCTGGCCCGCCGCTTCCAGATCGTCAAACTGGACGAGCCCTCGGCAACGACCACGGCCCTTATTCTGCGCGGCCTGAAAGCCAATTATGAAAAAGCGCACAATGTGCTGGTGCGGGACGAGGCCCTGCAGGCAGCGGCCGACTTTGCCGACCGCTACATCAGCGGGCGTTTTCTGCCGGACAAGGCTGTGGACCTGCTGGATACGGCCTGCGCGCGGGTCAGGGTGTCCCTGGCGGCCAAACCCGCCGCGCTGGAAGACGCGCAACACCGCGCCCAGTCCGCCCAGCGGGAGCTGACGGCTCTGGAGCGGGATGCAGCCGAAGGCGTGCGGACGGACCCGGCGCGCCTCAAGGCCCTGCGGGCGGAGATCGCGGCGGCCGCTGCCGAGGCCGCCGCGCTGGAAAGCGTCTGGCGCGAAGAACTGGAGCTGGCCCGCGCCGTGCTGGACGCCCGGGACCGCCTGCGCGCCGCCCGCGACACCCCAGACCGCGACGCGGCCCTGGCCGCAGTGCTGGACGCGCGCGAGGCTCTGGCCGCCCATCAGGGCGACGCGCCGCTGCTGGCCGTGGAAGTGACCCCCGACGTGGTGGCGCAGGTGGTATCCGACTGGACGGGCATCCCCGTGGGCAAGGTGGCGCGGGAGCAGGCCGCGCAGATTGCCGGGCTGCCGGCCACGCTCAACGCCCGGATCAGAGGGCAGGACGCGGCCCTGGCCGCCGTGGTCGAAGGCATCCAGGCCGGCAAGGCCGGCCTGCGCGCGCCCGAGCAGCCCCTGGGGGTTTTTCTGCTGGCCGGCCCTTCCGGCGTGGGCAAGACGGAAACAGGTCTGGCTCTGGCCGACGCGCTCTTCGGCGACGAAACGTCGGTGATCACCGTGAACATGAGCGAATTCCAGGAAAAGCACTCCGTCTCACGCCTGATCGGCTCGCCTCCGGGCTATGTGGGCTACGGCGAAGGAGGCATGCTCACCGAGGCCGTGCGCCGCCGCCCCTATGCCGTGGTGCTGCTGGACGAGGCGGAGAAAGCCCACCCGGACGTCATGCAGCTCTTTTACCAGGTTTTCGACAAGGGCGTGCTCACCGACGGCGAGGGCACGGAAGTGAGCTTCCGTAACACGGTCATCCTGCTGACCTCCAATCTGGGTTCCGAAGTCATCCAGGCCATGTGCGAAAGCGGGGAGGCGCCCGCGCCCGAGGCCTTCGCGGCGGCCCTGCGGCCCCTGCTCTCCCGGCATTTTCAGCCTGCCCTGCTGGCCCGGATGCGCATCGTGCCCTATGTGAGCCTTGGCGCGGAAGCCCTGCGCAACATTGCGGCCCTTAAGCTCGGCGCCCTTGCCGCACGGCTCAGAGCCAACAACGGCATGGCCTGCCGCTGGACAGAGGCCGTGCCGGAATATCTGGCCCTGCGCTGCACGGAAACGGAAACCGGCGCGCGCAACATCGATCATGTGCTGGCCGGTTCCGTGCTGCCGCGCCTGGCCCGCAATATCCTGGAACACATGGCCGGCGGCAAACAGCCGCGCGGCGTTGTTCTGGACGTGCTTGACAACGAACTGGACATGACTTTCGAGGCCGGCCCGGCCCCGGACGCCGGGGGGGAGGACAGGGCATGAAAAAAAGCGTTCTGCTGACCCTGCTGGAAGCCAACGACCCACTCGCCCGCGCCCTGGGCCAGGAAATCTCCCGCATGGGCGCTGACTGCCAGGCTCATTTCTGGGAAGATGCTCCCGAAAAACAGGCTTTTGCGCCGGTCATCGCCGAACTGTGCAAACCCGCCTGCGGGGTCTGGGTCATTGCCGGAAACGCCTCGTCGTTCGCGCGTACAAGCATCCGCATCGGCCTTGCGCTTACGGCTCTGGCGGCCCGCCACGCCCATGCCCGGGAAGGGCGTAATCTGCCCGTTGTCCTGAGCCTGTCCGGGCAAGGCGAGATCCGCCCGCCCACGCCCCTGGCCGACGCGGAACCGGTGGACAGGGGGCTGGGGGCCAAAGTGACGGCGCGCCTCTACGCGCCGGGCAGCGTACAGGCCTTCCCCTATCGCTGTACGGTCCATGCCCTGCCGGGACTGGGGCTCTGGCTGGAAACAGGGCCGGCTGACGAGCCCTGGCAGGGCGCGCTCACGGGCGTGCGCGGCGTAAACGCGCGGCCCGACGCCCACGGCGTGGGCCAGGCCGGGATGATCCCCAGCCGGTGCACCTTGCGACACCCCGTACAGGGCCTGCGCCTGACTCTCAACGGCGCGGAATACACGGCCTGGGGCGTGCAGAACGATCTCAGCCCGGCCCAGAGCTATTTCACGCGCCTGGCCGGTCTCCCTGAAGCCCTGGTCTTCGGCCCGTATCCGTCGGACGACGAGGCGGAACTCTACACGCTCAATCTGTGCTGAGGCAGCCATGACACGCACACGCATTCCGGTCGCGCCGCATGGGTTCCGCCTTCCGGCGATCCTGCTGTTCTGCCTGCTGGCCGCAACGGGCGGCTGCTCCGACAAGTCGCCCGTGATTCCGGCCAATTCCACGCTCACGCCCGGCGCCAGCCCGGACAGTATGCTCTGGAATTTCGCGGCCAAGGCCCTGGTGCTGCATCTCAAGGCCGCCCCGGACATGAACTTTGACAACGGCCAGGCCCATACCCTCAAATTGTGCATGTACCAGCTCGAAAAGCTGGATGCCTTCAACAACCTGGCCCAGAGCCCGGACGGTCTGGCCAGGCTCATGGAATGCACGCGCTTCGATCCCGCGGTCAGGGACATGAACAGCCAGATCATCACGCCCGGCCAGGTGGAAAGCCAGACATTCGACCGCGCCGAAGGCGCGAAGCATGTGGCCGTTGTGGCCGGATACAGCCGCCTGGAGCCGGGCCTTGTCTCGCGGGTCTGGTCCGTGCCCGCGGCGCAATACGTGGATGGCTCCCTCTTCTGGAAAACCACGTACTATTACCCCGGCCCGCTGGAAATGATCATTTTGCTGGGCCCGTCCTCGCTGCAACGCTATACCGAGCCCGTGGGGGAAAAATAATGATCAAAGGTCCGGTTTTCTGGCATCAGGGGCTGTTTTTGCAGCCGCAACATTTTCAGGTGGCCGACGCCAGGCTGGAGGAACTTCTGGGCTCGCTGGCCTCAATGGCCCGCCCCTGGTTCTGGGGCGTGCGCGAACTGAGCCTGGATCTGGGCGCTCTGGCCGCGGGCACAGTGGCCCTGACCTCCTGCCGGGTGCTTTTTCCGGGCATGGGCATTCTGCTGGAATGCCCGGGCAACGCCGTGTGCGCAGGCCGCGTGCCGCCGGAAGAGCTGGCGGGCATGGGCGAAAGCGTGGACGTGCTGCTGGGCCTGCGCCTCCTGAAGCCGGGGCAGGCCAATGTGAGCGTCTGCGACGGCGCGGACGAACTGAGCAAAGCCTCCACCCGGCTCGCGGCGCTCACGGGCCAGCCCCCGGTTGACGACCTCTATCAGGAGGGCCCGGCGGCCCACACGCGCCGTCTGACCTATGTGCTGCAACTGGTTTTCGGGCCGGAAGCCGAAAAACGCAGCGACATGCTGCTCATGCCCGTGGCGCGTCTGACACGCGCGGCCGAGGCCTGGCGCGTGGATCAGGACTATGCCCCGCCCTGCTTCTGCCTGGAAGACTCGCCGCTGCTGACCGCCATCGTTCGCGAAGTGCGCGACCGCGTGCTGGGCAAGGCCCGCGAACTGGATTCGTACAAAAACCTCGCGCGGCGCGGCAACATGGGGGATATGACCTCCCTGTTCCTGATCCTGCGTTCCCTTTCGCGTTTTGCGGCCCGGCTGGATGCGGTCAGCGCCCTGCCGCGCGTGGCCCCGTGGGACGCGTACATCCTGCTGCGCGAACTGGTGGCCGAACTTTCGGTGTTTTCCTCAGGCATCAACCCTCTGGGAGAGGACGCCCAGGGCGCAAGCCTTGTCCCGCCTTACGAGCATACCGATCCCGCCCCGGCCTTCCGCTGCCTGCGCGATCTTCTCATCCGCCTGCTGGACAGCCTTTCCACAGGGCCGCGCTACATGGTCCGCTTCGAGCCGAAACCGCCCGTTTTCGAGGCGCGCCTTGCCGCGCATATTTTCGAGGAGCCGGCGGGGCGGAACGAATACTGGGTGACGCTGCACTCCGCAACCGCAGGGCTGGACGCGCACGGCGACGCCGTGCGGCGGGCCAAATTTTCCTCGGCCGGCGAAATGCCCACCCTGCTTTCCCGCGCTCTGCCCGGCCTGCCTTTCAGCGTGGAGGAACATCCGCCCCTGGGCCTGGCCCGCAAAAAAAATACGCTCTATCTGCGCCTGCATACGGATTCCCCCCTCTGGCTGCCCGTGACCGAACAGGGCGGCCTGGCTTTGTGCTGGGAAGAAGCGCCGGCCGATCTGGAAGCTTACTTCGTGGTGCTGGAGAACTAGAATGGGCCTTTTTCGCAACTATCTGCCCCTGCTGGCTTTTGCGGCGCTGTTCCGCGACCGGCCCGACCTCGCCGACACGCCCTATGAAATTGTGCGCGGCGATGTGCAGCGCCTGCTGGCCGAAGCAGAGGCGGCGTCCGCGGGCGAAAGCGAAGAAGCCCGGAATGAGGCGCTCTTCGCGGCCTGCGCCTTTGTGGACGAAGCCCTGCTGACCACGTCCTGGCAGGGCCGCGCGGCCTGGGCGCGGCAAACCCTGCAACGGCTTTATTGCGGCACGGTGAACGCGGGCACGGAGTTTTACGAGCATTGCCGCGCGCTCCTGACCCGGCACGAGAGCGCGCCGCTGCGTATGCCCGAATCCGCCCCGCGGGCGCAGCCGCCACAGAACGGCGAGGCGCAGGCAACGCAGCATGAAAGCTTTTCCGCCTACCTGCAGCGCCAGTCCGCGCAGGGACGCCGGAAGGCCCGGGAAAAGACGCCGCCCGGCAACGTGCCTTGCGAACCCCGCCAGGCCGTGGCTGCCGCAAGCACGGCTGAGGCCGCGGCTTCGGCCCGCGACGGGAGCGTCACAGATGATTTGCTGCGCCTGTACGGGGCCTGCCTGTGCATGGGCTTCAGCGGACAGTATTACGACCAAAGCGAGCGGGACAAGCTGTACGCCCTGGCCGCGCAAAGCCTGGAGCGGGCCGTGGGGGGCCGCGCCACGCTCGGGCAGCGCGTGATCACGCCCGAAGCCTATTACATGCCCAAGGCCTCCAGGCCGCGCAAAAAAGATTTCTGGCGGCGCGTCCTGCTCTTTGGCGCGTTCCCCGCCGCCCTGACCCTTCTGGTCTATCTGATTTACGCGCACATGCTTTCGGCTTTTGTCGTCCAATGGCTGTCCGCGCTGGGGAGCCGGCCATGAACAAATTGCTCGGCATCGTCCTGCGCGTGCTCCTTCTGCTGCTGATCCTCAACCTGCTGGCCCTGGGCGGCTACATGCTGCATGCGCGCCTGGGCTGGAGCCTGCTGGAGGTGGGAGCTCTCTATCTGGGCGCGCTGGCCGCGGTCATCGCCGTTCTGGCGGGCCGCCGCCTGTACTGCCGGCGCCGGGAGGAGCGCTTCATCCGCAAGATGGTGGAGCACGACCGCCCCAGCCTCACGGACGACGACGAGGATCGCCGTATTGCGGAACTGCGCCAACGCTGGACGCGCGGCGTGGCCATGCTGCGCGCTTCCACGGCGCGGCTGGGCGGAGACCCTCTGTACAGCCTGCCCTGGTTCATGATCTTCGGAGAATCGGGCTCGGGCAAGTCCACCGCCATTTCGCACGCGCGCCTCTCGGCCTCGGCCAGCGAAGCGGGCCCGCTGGCGCACGTGGCCAACACCCGCAACTGCGACTGGTGGTTCTTTGACGAGGCCGTCATCCTGGACACGGCCGGGCGCTACGCCGTGCCCATCCGCGAAGAGGCCGACCGCCGGGAATGGGAGGAATTTCTCTCCCTGCTGGCCGCCCACCGCCGCCGCGAACCGCTCAACGGCCTTATCCTCACACTTTCGGCCGAACGCCTGCAAAACGAAAGCCCCGACGCCCTGGGCGACTATGGGCGGGCCCTGCGCAAGCGCATGGACAGCATGGTACGCGCTCTGGGGGCGCGTTTTCCGGTCTATGTGCTGATAACCAAGATGGACAAGGTGTTGGGCCTGGACGCCCTGGCCGGCCTCATGGACGAAGCCGAGCTGCGGCAGGCCCTGGGCCTGCTCGACCGCAGCGCCGGAGACGGAGCCGAGGAATTTCTGGAACGCGCCCTGAGCCATGTGCGCCGCCGCCTGAGCGATCTCAGCCTGCTTTTCATTGCCCAC
The DNA here is from genome assembly GCF_011039095.1 of Desulfovibrio sp. ZJ200. Lineage (NCBI taxonomy): Bacteria > Pseudomonadati > Thermodesulfobacteriota > Desulfovibrionia > Desulfovibrionales > Desulfovibrionaceae > Desulfovibrio > Desulfovibrio sp. ZJ200. The sequence goes on from NZ_JAAKEH010000012.1 coordinate 43,983, forward strand.
GCCCGCGCGGGCAATGCCGAGGCCGTGCTGCTGCCCGAGGAACTGGAGCGCCTCTACCCCGGCATCCGGGCCTTTGTGCGCGGGGCGTTCGCGCCCAGCGTCTACGCGGAAGCGCCCCGCCTGCGCGGGCTCTTCTTTTCCAGCGGCAGGCAGGAGGGCCAGGTGCGCTCCAATCTGCTGGCAGAACTGAACACTTTCAAAGATGTTGGCCGGGCCCTGCCCGGCACGGACAACGCCTTATTTCTCCACGACTTTTTCACGGCGATCCTGCCCAGAGAGCGGGGGCTCGGCCGGATCGTGGACACCTGGCTCAACCGCCTGGGATTCAGGCGCAATCTGCCCTGCGCGGTCTGGCTGCTTTTTCTGCTGACCCTCTGCGCCTATTTCAGCGCCAGTTATGTTTCCAACATGCGCGCGCTCAAGGACATCAGCCTGCAATTGCCCCAAGCTCCGGTGCTGAGCGCCGACATAGCCAAACGCGTGGCCCTGCTCAGCGACGTGGCGAAAAAAATCGAACATTTTGAAAGCCGGGTGGAGAGCCACACCTGGATGCTGCCCGGCAAAAGCCAGAACAGGCTGGCCCTGAGCGCCCTCAAACATTCCTATGCGGACTGGGTACGGCCCGGTCTGCTGACTCTGGACGAGGCCGTGGTCAGCGCGACGCTGGCCCAACTGCCGCCGCAGCGCCGCCGCAGCGCCCTGGTGGCCCTCTGCGACTACCAGGCCTGGGCGCACAGCGTGCTCACGGCGGTGAAAAACGGCGCCACGCCCCCGGCAGCCAAGGACAGCGTGGACAGTTTCGCCGAGACCCTGGGCTCTCTGCTGCCCGCGGGCAGCGCATACCTGAGCAACGTCTTTTCGGCCTATGCCCGCTGGGAAACGCCCGGCTCGCGCGACATTCAGATCGACCAGCAGTCGCTGCGCCTGGCCTCCTACCTCGATCTGCTGGGCACAGACCTGAACTGGCTCACCGAATGGCTCAACGCCCGCCCCAGCATAGCGCCGGTCAGGCTGAACGCCTTCTGGCCCCGCGCCAGGGCCGATCCTCACGTGCCCCCGGCCTACACGCCGCAAGGCTTCAAGCGCCTGGAAAACATGCTGCAAGCGCTGGAAAACGCGGCTCTGGACAAAGCCTCCTTCGCCGCGTCGGCCGCCGACTACAAGCGCCGCTACGCCAATGCCTACCGCGCGGCCTGGTGGCGCATGGCCGCCGCCTTTGGCGCCTGCCTCGAAGACAACACGCAGCCGGAACAATGGCGCGTCCTGGCCGGGCAGATGGCCCAGGCGGACAATCCCTTCTTCCGCTTCATCCGGGCTATGGCCGATGCCTTCGAGCCGGTGGCCGCCCTGGGCGACGTGGCCGCGCGGGACACGCTGCCGGCCGAGTTCACGGCGGTGCTCGACGACTATGCAGCGCAGGGCACGCCACAGACCCTGGGCGAGAAGATCACGGAAACCAGGGAAAACCTGCAAACCGCCGTGGACAGCGGCAAAGCCCGGGAGACGGACCGCCGCGCCGACAGCGTCAAACTGTACGCCGCCTATGTCAAGGCCCTGACCGAGCTGCGCACAAGCACCCGCACGGACAGCAACGCGCTGGCCCTGGCTGCGGCGGGCTACACGGGCGGCAGCGCCGCGGCGGGCACGCCGGTCAGCGCGGGCCTTACCGCCCTGGCCGAGCTCAAGGCGCGCATGGATGAGGGCTACAGCCACCACAGCCTGTTCTGGTCTCTGGTGGAAGGGCCGCTGGCCTTTCAGACGATCCTGGCGATCTACCGTTCGGCCTGCGAGCTCAACAGCCTGTGGGACGCGACGGTGCTGGCCAATACCGCCCAACTGCCGCCCGAAGCCCTTTGGGATCAGCTTTTCGGGGATCAGAGCACCCTGCGGGCCTTTGTCACCGGCCCGGCCAAGCCCTTTCTGCGCGCCCGGCCCGACGGCTGGAGCCCGGCGCGCTGGCTGGGCGTCAGCTATCCCGTGAGCCCGGAGCTGCTGCGCTTTCTGGACCTGGGCATCAACGAGAACAGCAAGGTCAAGGAGAAGTATGCGGTGCATATTACGGCCAGGCCGGTCAACGTCAACGACATGGCCCAGAAGCCGCACCGCGTGAGCCTGCGCCTGGAATGCGGCGACGCCACCCAGACCCTGGACAACTACAATTACCCGGTGAGCAGGGAATTCGTCTGGCAACCCGCAACCTGCGGCGCGGTGAGCCTGGAAGTGGCCTTTGAGGGGGTGAACGTGACCCGGAAATGGGAGGGCGAATGGGCTTTTCAGCAATTCCTGCGGGAAGCCGCGGGCGGCGATCTGCTGCTGCGGCCCGGGGATTTTCCCGCCCAGAAGCAGGCGCTTGAGGCCCTGGACGTGGAGGAAATCCATGTCCGATACGGCTTCAGGGGCGCGGACGAAGTGCTCGCCGCGCAACGCTACACGCCCGTGGGCCTGCCGCGCTCGGCGGCCGTCTGCCGCGCCGGGGCTTCCGCCGCGCTGGGGGAGGACGCCGGCCTCACCGGCGTACGGCTGCCCTCGCTGGCCGGCGCGCCCGCTCTCCGCGGCCCCGGCACGGTTCCGGCTCCGGCTTCCGCCGGGCCACAAGGAGGGCGCCCGTGAACGGTTTCGACTACCGCGGCCCCTACGGCCTGCTGGCCCTGTGGTTCCTGCTGGTGACGGCCATGCTCGCGGCCAGCGGCTACGGCGAGTGGCGCTTTCTCTTCCTCAGCGCGTCCCCTGCCCTGCCGCGCCAGGCGGCCCCCACGCCCACCGCCGGGCAGCAGAACGTGCGCGACCTCCTCACTGCGACGCAGAATCCGCCGCCGGTTCTGCCGGCCTCGCACGCGCCCGCGGTCAGTGTGCCGCCCGCCGCCAAACCCGAGGTTTCCGATCCGCAGTTCGAGATGGACAAAACGTCCTTCAGCGCGGCCTTTCGTCTGAGCGTGCCGGGCGTTTTGCGCCGCACGGCCTTTCAGCAGTCGCCGGCGGCCTGGATGGCGGATCTGGACGGGGCCTGGCAACGCCGGGGCCGGGAAGAATACCGCTTTGAGCATCCCCTTATCCGCAAGGTGCGCATTATACCCCGCAAGGACTATCTGCGCTTCATCTTTTATTATGCGGACAAAAGGCACAAACGTGGCCCGCAGCCCGAGGCGGATCTGCGGCCGGACAGGCTGAGCGTGACCTTCAGGCGCTGAGCCGGCGGCATAAACCCCAAAAAAGGAAAAAAGATGCACCGCCAGATATATCATGACATTGTGGGCCACATTTCCCTTGCCAACGGCATGGTGCGCTTCGACTTCTACGATGAGGTTCCCGAAGCCCCGCAGGACGCGGCCAAAGAAGGGCCGCCGCAGTATGAAATGTCGCGCCGCCTGGTCATGCCGCTGGCCTCCGTGCTCCAGACCTGGCAGATGCTGGACGGCGTGGTGGCAAAACTGCGTGAAGCCGGTCTGGTCCGGCCCGCCGCGCCGGAGGAGGACAAAGCGTGAGCCGCCTGCACCAGGCCGTCTTTACCTTTGTCAGCGACGCCCTGGCTGCGGACGCTTTTGACGTGCTGCGCTTTTCCGGCACCGAAGGCATTTCGAGCCTGTACGAGTTCGACGTGCTGCTCCTCTCTGCCGAACAGAATATCGATCCCGCCGCCGTGCTTCAGGGCGCGGCCTCCTTCGGCATCAAAGCGCCTTTCGCGCCCGAAGGCGACCTGGAATACAAGGGCATCCTGAGCGGATTCGAGCAGTTGCAGCGCCTGGGCCAACGTTATCTGTACCGCGCCCGGCTGCGGCACAAGCTCTGGTGGCTTTCCCTTATCCGGCAGAACCGCGTTTTTCTGGACCTCTCGCCCGTGGAGGCCGTCAACCAGATTCTGGCCGAGGCGGGCCTGAGCCAGGGCGCGGACTTTGCCTGGCAATGCCGTGAAAAGTACGCCAAACGCGAATTCATCTGCCAATATGACGAAACGGATCTGGCCTTCATCAGCCGCTGGCTGGAACGCCTGGGCATCTGCTACTGGTTTGCGCACGGTCCTGCCGGGGCCTGCTGCAACTTCACGGACGCCTCCCTGGCTCATACCCCTCTGCCCGGCCATGAAAGCTGCCGTTTTGCCGAGCCCACGGGGCTTGCGCCGGACAATCCCGGGCAGGTCATCGCGGACTTTGTCTGCCATTGCCGCCCTCTGCCCAGGGAGGTGCGCTACAAAAGCTACAATCCCCAAAAGCCGGATCTGGACCTGACCTGCACGGCCCCGGTGCGCAACGACGGGCGCGGCGTCTTTTACCGCTACGGCGACAATTACGCCGACCCGGACGAAGGCGCGGCCCTGGCCCGCAGCGAAGCCCAGGCCCTGCTCTGCCAGGCCGAGATCTATGCCGGAATTTCCCACAATCCGGCCCTGCGACCCGGCTACACCTTCAGCCTGCAGCGGCACTTCCGTTCCGCCTGGAACCGCGCCTACCTGACCACGGCCGTGCGCCATGAGGGCAGCCAGGCCCGCCTGCTGGTCAGGGCTTACGGCCTTCAGGGCCTGGACGACGCGGACAGGCTGCACTACCGCAACAGTTTCGAGTGCATCCCGGCCTCCGCGCAATTCCGCCCCGCGCGCGTGACGCCCTGGCCGCGCGTGGCCGGCTGCGTGCCGGCCAGGGTGGACGGCCAGGGCTCGGGCCGCTATGCCGAACTGGACGCAGCGGGCCGCTACAAGGTCATTCTGCCCTTTGACGCTTCGGGGCGAGGCAGCGGCAAGGCCTCCTGCTGGCTGCGCATGATGCAGCCCTTTGCCGGCGAGGGCATGGGCTTTCACGCGCCCCTGCACAAGGGCACGGAAGTCATGGTCGGCTTTGTGGACGGCGACCCGGACAGGCCCGTGATTATGGGCGCAGTGCCCAATCCCGTGACGCCCAGCCCGGTGACGGACGCCAATGCCACACAGATCGCCCTGCACAGCGCCACGGGCCAGAAAATCCGGCTGGAGGACGCCCAGGGGCAGGAGCATATCCTGCTCTCCTCGGCTGACGGGGGCACCTACATCAAAATAGGGAAGATCTGATGGACGACGACGCGCAAAACCTGATTTCCGGCGACGGCTTTGAATTGTGCGCCACGGAGGCCTTCAAAATCTCCGCGCAGTTTTACAATACCCTGATTGGGGGCGAAAGCGGCAGCGTGACCATAGGCTTCAAGGCCGACTCGGTTAACGGCCTGCGCTGGCTGGCGGATATGGGGGCCATGTGCGAGGGCACGGCCTTTGCCGCGGATCTGATCAAGGATTTCATGCATGTGGAAAATTGCGGACGCCTGGTTGTCCTGAACGGCGCGGAGATCGACATCATCGGCGTAGAGATGGAACGCATTGATACTCTTTTAACTGAGATAGAAAACAGCATAAACACTGCGGCCAACTCTTTGCGCACTGTGGCCCGGAAAGCCAGCGTCGCTGCGACGCGCCAGAGCCTTCAAAGTTCGCAGGGCAGGGTGGGCGGCTCCGTCCGCGAGGTGACCGCCCTGCGGGATGAACTCGCCAGCCTGCACAACACTGCCGGCGCCGCGCGGGAGGAAATCAACGGAACAGGCACAACCAACGCATGCACGGTTTCCGAGGTGGCAGGCCAAAGCAGCCAGGCCGCGACCGTCCGCCGGAGAACTTGCGCAAACACCGTGCAAACAGCCGTCACCTGCAACGAAACCGCAGGCAGCCACATCCAGGAATGAACACAGGCAAGGCCGGGGAGAAAAGGAATGAGCAACACCGACCCGCAAGACATTCCCACTGCCACGGGCATGGAATTCTGCACCACCGGCTGGTTCAACGCCACGGTCAAGGCCTGGAACACAGTTGCCTTCCTCGTGGTGAACAAAGACATCGTGGGCGCTCAGTACAGCACCTCCTTTCTTGCCTGCAATGTGCTGTCCACAACCGGGGCAAGCGTCACCTGCCGTCTGTCAGCCCATGCCGTACTGGAAAACGTGAAGAAGAAGTGCGTCTGGCAGAGCGCCAGGATCACCACCACCAACAAATCCGTGGAGAGAAGCAGGAGAAAATTACGCACCGCGGCGGAATCTTGCGAAGCTATAGGGCAGGAGATGGAAAACATCCGGGAGTGGATCGAGCTTTGCGCCGCGGAGCAAAAGATCGTCGATGCCGCCACGCAGATGGACACGCGCTTCACAGAGGTATGCGCCACCGCCGCTCAAACTGTAACGCGGGAGCAGAGCATGCTGGCGAATCTCAACCGGGCGCAAGGGACGGTCAACCAAAACTTCGGGCAGATGATCCGCGCCCAGGGCAAAAGCGAGGAATGTCTCGGCACTCTGAACGAAGTGGTGGAGACTGCCAGCAGCATCATGGCTGAGGGGCATGAAAGCGGAGAAATAATGACCACTCTCGCTGAGATAGTCATCAAGTGAGGAAACACCCATGCCTTCCGATTTCGCAACGCCCGCCCGGCCTGCGGCTTTTTCTTCCCAAGCCGAACCTGACCAGGCTCACGCGCCGGATGCCGCGGACACTCCGGATCAAAATGCCTCGGATCAGGACGGGCAGAGTAACACAGATCCGGCTCAGGAAGATCCCAGGCCGGGTGAAACCGATGCTCCGGAAGACGGCGGCGCTCCGGTCGAGCCCCCGGTAGAACCGTCTCCAGTGGAGCCGCCGGTAGAACCGTCTCCAGTCGAGCCACCGGCAGAGCCGCCGGTAGAACCACCGGTTGAGCCGTCTCCAGTTGAGCCCCCGGTGGAGCCGTCTCCGGCAGAGCCGCCGCCCGTAGAACCGCCGCCGGTCGAACCGCCGCCGGTCGAGTCTCCTTCGTATGTGGACGAGCATACCACAAGAGGCCCCAACAGCATCGCCCTGGCCATGCCGGTTCTCAAACTCCAGGCTTCGGCCAGCAATGAGCTCATTGTGGGTGAAAGCACCAGCGTGGTCATAGGCAGCAAAATCGACATGGTCGCAGGAGCCAAATTCCTCTATACGGCCGCACCGGTGGAATTCAAGGTGAATTACGGCATCAGCATCATTTCCGACCGCAGCAGGCTGCTCAAGCGGGTCAGGAACGAAAATCAGACGATTAACGCGGTAACCTGCATAGGCCGGAAAAACAAAGTGTACAAAAGCCTCTGCCAGCGGATCGAAGTAGCGGATGAAGATATGAAGCACATAAAGAACAGCCTGCGAACCTGCGCCACGAAGGCAGAGGTGGAGGCGATGAACAACGAGATAACGGCAACCGTGGAGCGGCTTAACGAGCAGTGCACAACGGCTGTGGCGGAGCTCAACACCGTGGCTGCGCAGAGCACGAATCTCGCCGAAAAGAACGACACAACCGTGGGCGTGGCCAATACTCTGGCGGGGAGCATCCAAAGCACAAGCGCCGAGAGCACATGCACCGCGGCCGCCTGCACTCAATCCCATGTCAGCAGCAGCACGCTTACTGCGGAGAGCATCGTCAGCGCCGTCACAACCCTGCTGAACTGAGCCATGCATATCCTGAAAGACGCCGAGACCGGCCTGCTTTTCTCCTCCTTTGCCGTGGGCGGACGCTGGCAACTGCAAGCGGCCGTGCTGCTCTATTTTGCCCTGGACGCGCCGGACGTGCCGCTTTCCGAGCAGCGTCTCTGGCCGGAAATCATGGCGGTTCTCGGCAAGGACGCCGCCCTGGACCCGGGCTTTCCCAAGGCGCGCGGCGAAGTGCTGGCCGCCGGGGAGTGGCGCGCGCCCGGCGGCAGGCCCGCGCCCGGCGGCGCGGTTTCCATCCGGGTGGGGCCGGTGCGGCGCGAACTGGCGGTTTTCGGCGATCGCTTCTGGCGCGCCGGGGCCCCTTCTGAACCACGCCCGGCGGAACGCATGCCCCTGACCTGGGCCCAGGCCTTTGGCGGCGAAGGCTGCGCGGAAAATCCCCTGGGCAAAGGCGCGGCCAGGGCTGAGACGCCCTGGGGCGAAAACGCGCGCCCCCTGCCCAATGTGGAAGATCCGGCCACGGGCCTGATGCTTGCGCCGGACGCCCGGCCCGTTCCGGCCTGCTTTCTGCCCATTCCGCCGGACGCGCCCTCGCGCCTGGCCCTGGCAGGCACCTACGGCGCGGCCTGGCTGGCAGAGCACTGGCCCGGCTTTCCGGCAGACGTGGACGAAATGTTTTTCAACCTCGCCGCTCCGGCGCAACGTCTGCCCGCCGGCTATTTCACGGGCGGGGAAGAAGTGGAAATCCGCCACATGCACCCGGGCAAAGCCGTGCTGCAAAGCCGCCTGCCCCGCAAAAGGGTACGCGTTTTCGCCACGCGCCGTGAGGCGGGCGCAGCCCGGCTGCGGGAGGGCAGACCCTGTCTTGCCGCTGAGCCTTTTGCCGCACTGCCGGGCGATGTTTTCGAGGAGTGCGCCGCGCGCCTGGAAACCGTCTGGCTTTTCCCCGGCATTGAGCGCGGTCTGGTCCTCTACCGCGCGGTGCTGCCCACAGCCGACGACGAGCACAGCGACATCATCCGCCTTTTCCCGGTGGTGGAGGAAGCGGACGCCGCCCCCACAGACGCGGCGCACTGGTATGAGGAGCAGAAGCGTCGTCTGCGTCGTGTCCGGCCCGCCGCGCCCCAAATCCCCGACGCGGCCCTGGCAGCCGTGGAAAAGGCCAAAGCCGCGGTGCGCACCGCCGAGGAGGATGTGGCCCTGGCCGTGGACCGCGCCCTGGGCAGCGCGCCCGTTCTGCCCGCGCACGGCGCGGGCCGCATCGCCCGGGCCAGAAAGCAGGCCGCCGCGGCTCTGGAGCGCATTGAGGACGCCCGCCAGAGCATGCAGCGGATGCGCGGGCGTTTCGGGCACATGGTCAAAATCGACCCGCGCCAGATGGACGCCTTGCGCGACTCCGTCCTTTCCATGCTGGCCGGGCTGGACAGAGCCGAGGCTGACATGCGGGAAATGGACGCCCTGATAGCCGAGAGCGAGGCGCAGAGCGCCGCGGCCATGCACGACCTGCGCGAAAAATTCGCCGCGCTGCCCGCCGCCTCGCGCCAGGCTCTGGCAGAGGCGGGCCATACGGATATTCCCCAGGACGAGGCCCTGCCGCCCGAAGAACTCTGGAGCGAGGCCGCCCTGGCCCTGCTGGCGCAGCATCCGGCGGACGGGGACGAGACAGCGGCTCTCCTGGAGCGGGCGGGCCTGCGCCCGGCGGACATCGGCAAGGCCATGCCCGCGCTCTTGCCCTCGCCCTGCCGCCTGGAGCCCGCGCAGTGGGGACTGGAGGCCGACGCCCTGCCCGCCGATGCGCCACCCCTGCCCGCCGGACTGTTGCTGGGGCATTTTCAGGGCGCGCGTTGCGTGCGCCTGGCGGTGCGCCCCCTGCCCACGGCTGAAAACCCCTGCGCCGCCTTTCTGCCCTGCGTGGAAACCGTGTTCCCGGGCTCGCGCGAGGGCGCGCAACTGCTGGGCGGCACGCGGCCCAAGCCTGTGCTGCTGGCTCCGGACCCGCTGGCCGCCTGGCTTCTGTACGGCCAGGCCGGCGATCTGTGCGCAGTGCTGATCGCCACCTCGCCCGCCGCAAAACCGCCGGACGCGGTGCGCGAGGCCCTCGCAAACGCGCCCTGCGCGCTCTGGCCCGTGCCGCCGCTGCCCGTGGAAGAAGCGGAGGAGGGGCTGCCCCCTGTATCGTCCGCTTTCGACGAAAGCGCACATGCGGCCCGCGCCGCGCAACTGACCGCGCCCTGGACCGCCCTTGTGCCCGGTCTGGAAGCCCTTGCCTGGCCGGAAAAATACGCCGCGCCGCACCTGGGGGCGGCCCGCGCGCTGGGGCTCGACATCCGGGCCTGGCTGCGCGCTGAACTGGAAAAACGCGGCGTGGCCCTGCCCCCGGCTGAAAGCGAGGGAGGCCTGAGCCTGGGCAAAGACAAACACGGCAGACCCGCCTTCAGCCTGAAACTGCCCGTGCCGGACGCGGCGGGCATCGTGCGGCGGCAGTCGGACAGACTGCGCGCCGCGGCCGAGGCCGTGAGGAGCGACTTTGAAAAAAGCATGGCCCAAGGCGAACGTGAGGCCAACGCGCTGCTGGCGGCACGGGGCCTGCCGCCCCTGCCTTCCATGCCGGAAGCCGCAACCATGCCGGACGTGCCGCCGCCCGACCCGCAGGCCTTGAAGATTTTCGACGAAAAAAGCGAGCTGCTGCGCCGTCTGAACCGCCCGGCCGACGCCCAGGCCATGCAGGAACTCAAAGCAGACTGCATGGCCACCCTGGAAAAAGGCCGCGCCGCCCAGATCCAGGGCCGCGCCCAACTGGCCGAAGCCCGGGCCCTGTGGAGCAAAAGCCCGGCCCAACGCGCCCCGGCCTGGGTGAAGGATGTGCCCGGCGCCGAGGCTGTGCTCAATCCCCAGGCCATGACGCCAGATCTCGCCCTGGCGCGGCTGCGCGGGGGCGACACGCAGGGCCTGACGCTCAAAGGGCTGGATCTTTCCGGCTGCGACCTCAGCAACTGCGCCTTCCGGGACATGTTTCTTGAGGATGTGAATCTGAGCCGGGCCGACCTTACCGGGGCCGTGTTTGAAAAAGCCGCCCTCACCAGGGTCAACTGCCGCGAGGCCGCTCTGGACGGGGCAAGCCTCAAACTCTGCAACGTTGCGGAATGCGGCTTCACAGCCTCGCGCGCCCGGGGCATGCGCGCCGAGCTGGTCCAGTGGCGGGACTGCGTTTTTGAAGACGTGGACTGGCAAGACGCGGCCTTCAAACTGGGCGGCATGCAGGACTGCATGCTGCGCGGGCATTTCGCGGGTTTGAGCCTTGAATTGTTCACCATGACGCAAAGCGTGTTGCGCGAGGTGTTTTTCCGCGGCTGCCGTCTGCGCAAATGCGCTCTGATCAAGTCGGAAATCAGCAACTTCACTTTCGAGGACGGGGCTTTTCTGGAAACGGCCTTCACTTCCTGCACGGGCGACGGCCTGCGCTTTGTCCGCAGCGACTGCGAAAATCTGCGCGTGCTCCTGGACAGTGCGTTGACGGGCTTTGCCTGCCGCCAGTGCCGGCTGGACAGAGCCTCCTTCCGCCAGTCGCGGCTGCCCGCCGCGCATTTTGAAGCCTGCTCCCTGGCGGCGGCCTGCGTGGACCACTGCGAAATGCCGCGCGCCGTGCTGGCGGGCTGCACCGGGCCGGAGCTGCAAATCCGGCACAGCGATCTTGAGCAAGCCGATCTGCGCCGCGCCAGCCTGCCCGGCGCTTCCCTGCGCCGCACGCGCCTGGTGCGGGCGGACCTGCGCGAAGCCAATCTCTACGGCGCGGAACTCTATAAAACCGTCATGGGCGAAACCGCGCTGCAAGGGGCCAATCTCGCCCGCACCCTGCTGGACGGGGCCGAACATCTGCTCCGCAAAACGGAGATGAGCCGATGACCCGTCAGGACGTGCTGGACGCCATTGCCGGGGAACAGTTTCTGGAAGACCTTGATCTGTCGGGCATTGACCTTTCCGGCGCGGATCTTGCCGGCGGCTGGTTCGAGCGCGTGAACCTGCGCGGAGCCAATCTGGCCGGGGCGAACATCAGCCGGACGGCCTTCAGGGATTGCGACTGCACGGGAGCGGACTTTTCCGGCATCGTTCTGGAAGGGGTTTTCTTCAACTCCATGCGCCTGCCCGGCGGCAGGCTGCGGGACATGCGTCTGGAGCGGGTCTCGGTCGAGGACGGCGACTTCAGCGGCGCGGACTTCGGCGGGAGCAGCTTCCAGACCTGCTCGTTTCAGAACTGCGATTTCTCGCACGCGGATTTCGCGCAGGCCCGCTGCGTGCGCACCATGATACGGAAGTGCCGCTGCGCGGGCGCGGATTTCAGCCGCACGGATCTCAGCACCAGCTCCTTTCTGGAAACGGATCTGGCCCAGGCCCTGCTGCGGGGCGCGCGCCTGGAAAAAACCTGCCTCATTTCCTCTGCCTTGCCGGGATATGATTTTTCAGGCATGGAACTCAGCCACACGCAGTTCACCTTTTCCGATCTGCGCGGGGCCAGTTTCAGCCGCGCCGCGCTCACGGGCGTGAATTTCCTGAAGGCCAGGCTGGACGGCGCAGATTTCTCCCGCGCGCAAACGGCCCAATGCCTGTTCCGCGAGGCCGCCCTGCCCGGCGCGCTGCTGGCGGACGGCCGCTTTTTCGAGGCCATGTTCATGCAGGCGGATCTCAGCGGCGCCGACTGCCGCCGGGCCGACTTTTCCGATGCGATTCTGACCGGGACCGTACTGGACGGCGCGCGCGCCGACGAGGCCGTGTTTTTTCGCGCCGACCTTTCGCACGCCGACCTGCGGCGGGCCTGTTTTGTCCGCGCGGACTTCACGGCGGCCCGCATGCACCGCTGCCTGCTCCAGAGCGCGCTTCTTGACGGAGCAAAAACCGCCCTGGCGCACGGCGAGGATCGCGAACGCGCCCGCAGCGAAGACTGGCACCTGATCTTTCCCCCCTCTTTCACGGAGAAAAAGCCATGAATGCAACCGCCGTTGATCTCCATAGCCGCGCCGCCTCCCCCGGCGCGCCCACACTGGAAACGGGCTGCGTGCTGGAGGCCGGCCGCGCAAGCCTGATCCTGCTCGGTCGGGGCTGCCGCTGGCACGCGCAACCGGCCGCCTCCTGCCTGCTGGCTCCGCAAAAGGGCGACGAAGTGCTCTTTGCTCCTCTGCCCGACGGCCGGGCTTTTGTGCTGGCCGTGCTCACGCGCGGGGAAAGCGAGGCCGTCCTGCATTTTCCCCACGGCGCAACGCTGAACTCGCCGCTGCCTCTGCGGCTCAACAGCGCCACAGCCTTGCGCCTGACCGCGCCCGAGACCGATCTGGACGCCGCCCGGCTTGAGGTGCGCGCCGCCAAAGCCCAGGCCGTTCTGGGCGAGTGCGGCCTGCTGGCGCGCACGCTGCGCGCGGCGGGCCAGCGTCTGGAACAGACCTTTGAGCGCCTTACGGCCCGTCTGGGCTCGTCCGCCCGTCTGGTGCGCGGGCACGATGAAACCCAGGCCGCCAGCAGCCGCCTGGCGGTCAGCGGGCAGGCCGCCGTGCAGGCGGGCGGCATTGAGCAGACGGCCGCGGAAATCGTGCGCATTGACGCGCCGCAGGTCCATATTTCATAAGGAGTGCGCCATGTTCGCCCTGACGATGGGTACAGGCCAGACTATGGGCATGCCCGACACCTGCCTCACGCCCACGCCCGCGGGCCCGGTGCCCACGCCCTATCCCAATACCGGCATGAGCTCCATGTGCCCCTCGGCCGTAGCCACAGTGCTCATGGGCGGCACTCCTGCGGTCAATCAGATGGCCAGCATCGCCACGAGCTCCGGCGACGAGCCCGGCGCGGGCACCGGCGTGGTTTCACACATGATCAAAGGCCAGAATATGTGGATTTCCGGCAGCACCTCGCTCATTGTGGGCGGCACGCCGGTTATGCGCCTGACCAGCGCGGGCGGCTGCAACGCCATGGGCATGACGCCCAACGGCACGTCCACCTGCATTGCGCCCAGCCAGACCTTTGTGACGGTGCTGCGATGAAGGGCCGCCGCCTTCCCACAGGCGCTCTCCCGGCGCTGCTCCCGGCGCTGCTCCTGGCGTTGCTGCTGACCTTTGTTGCGCTCCCGGCCGGAACGGCGTCCTTCAGCAAGCTCAAGCCTCTTGAATACCAGGTGTTCGGCGTCACCCTGGAAACGCCGCCGCGCGAGATTCGACGAACCCTGAAGCGCAAGGGCTATCTGCTCACCAGAACCGAGAGGACAGGGGCGGATGCGTATCTGGTGGAGGCCTTTACCGCGGGCAAGCGTCACCGCCTGTTCACCCATGTCTATCTGGCCTCCTGCCCGGAAACCGGAGAAACCGTGGGCATTTACGCCAGCGGGGAAGACGGCGCGACCATCCTGGCCCGGGCCCGCGAACGCTACGGGATCAAAGGCACGGATCTCGCCGTTCCCCCTGCCGACGGCGGACCCGGCGGTTTTATGCGTCCGGAGCGGGCCTACCGCAAGGTCTACCCCAACGTGACCGTCTCCTATTACAAGATCAAAAATTTTGAGAGCTATACCCTGGCTTTTGAAAGCCCGGCGGCCATGCGGCGCTGCCGGAGCACTCGCGCCGGCGACGCTTTGGCTGAAGAGGCCCTGCGCCGCCATATTCAAAAGGAGTCCCGGCAAAAGGCGGTGGCGGATTAGAGCATTTTCTCTTTGAAAATGCTCTATTTTAAATGGTTCAACGAAAATTCTTTCCCCGGCAGAATTACGAGGCAGTGTCCCGAAAAAACAAGGTTTTTTCTGATAAGAGTGAACAGGCCCTAGAGCGGAAACCTCTTCAGCTTCCCGCTCTCGCGTTGCTCCTGCCTTGTCCGTTGCGGCGGAAAAGGCGTGAGAATTTCCTGTTGCGGCGTGCGGTTCCGCAACCGGCCGGGAGCCGAGGAACCCATCTTCCCCCCCGGGATGCGGCTCCCTCGGCTCCCAACAATGAAACGTACGCTCTTGTCTGCTAACCTCTACCTCTTTTGTTTACCGCATGTTATCATTGAGATGTTCTCACGCCGTACCCAGTGCGGCGCGTCGCATCCCTGCCATGCATGGCGTTGCGTCGCGGGCAAGGCCATGCGCCTTTTTTCGGCTGAGCGGGCCTTTGAAAAAGCCTGGCCCTGCAAAGACAATCAGCCTTGGAGCATTTTTTGATTGAAAATATCTAGAGCATTTTGCTTTTGAAATTATTCAATTTCAAAAGCGGCGCTGCCATCATTTCGCGTCCAGGCTTCAGCCGTTGCGACGAAGGAAGCTACGGATGAAGACAGCAACTGGTTACCGCGACAGCCAGCCAACGCAACCGCTGTCGCTATCCGTAAGCAAGCAAAGCTTGCTAACGGCTACCGCAACGCGGTCTGGACGCTCATTCGGCGCGGGCGTCCGCTCCCGCGGCCGCCAGAGCAATTTCAAAGTGAAATTGCTCTAGTTTCAATCAAAAAATGCTCTAATGCGCCCAAAGCAGTTCCGAATACTTGGGCAAGACCCACAGGCTGTCCTCCACCAGCCTTTCCAAAGTGTCCGCATGCGCGCGGCATTGGCTCATGGCGGCCAGAATGTCGTCGCGCGCCTGTCTGGCCTGCTCCAGGGCGTCCTGGCCCTGCCGGGTTTCTTCCACGGCCTTTTCCAGCCTGTGCACGCCGCTTTGCAGGGCCGTGATATGCGTTCGCAGAAGATTGAAGTACTCCTCCTCGCTGTTGGCGGCGTTTTTGCACAGAACCGCGCGGGTCTTGAGCACCGCGTCAGCGGCTTTGGCCTGGGCCTCCAGGCATTGCGGCAAGACCTGGGAGCGCAGCATATTGGCCATCAACTGCCCCTCAATGCACAGGGTCTTGGCGTAGTTTTCCAGCAGGATTTCCTGGCGGGCCAGAATTTCGCGCTCGCTCAGGATGCCGTGACGCAAAAAGACGTTCATGACGTCAGAATCGCTGTAATGCTCCAGGGCCGTCACCGTATTGTTGTAATTGGGCAAATTGCGTCTGGCCGCCTCCTCGGGCCAGGACTCGGCATAGCCGTTGCCGTTGAAGACCACGGGCATATGCTCCTTGAACAGCCGCGGCAGCAGTTCCTGAAGAGCCGCGTTCAACGTGCTTCCCGCTTTGAGCGCGGCTTCCAGTTCCGTAGCGATGTCGTCCAGGGCGCAGGCCACGGCCGCGTTGAGCGCAATGTTCACCGGCGCCACGGATTGCGAGGAGCCCACGGCCCGGAATTCAAATTTATTGCCGGTAAAGGCAAAGGGGCTGGTGCGATTGCGGTCCGAAAGATCCACGGGCAAGGGCGGCAGCGTGGAAACGCCCACCTCCATGACCGGATTTTTTTTGCTTTTGGAAGCCTTGCCGCTGATAATGCCTTCCAGCACTGCCGTGAGCTGCTCGCCCAAATAGACCGAAAGGATCGCGGGCGGTGCCTCGTTGGCCCCCAGGCGGTGATCGTTCCCCGCGCCCACCGTGCCCAGGCGCAGGGCCGTGCCGTGCTTGTGCACCGCGCGCAGCACCGCGGCCAGAAAGACCAGAAACTGCGCGTTGTCCTGCGGCGTAGTGCCCGGATTGAGCAGATTCCGGCCGTGGGAATCGCACATGGACCAGTTGTTGTGCTTGCCGCTGCCGTTGACCCCGGCAAAGGGCTTTTCGTGCAGCAGGCAGACAAAGCCGTGCCGGGCCGCCATGTGCCGCAGCATGTTCATGGTCAGCATATTGTGATCGCAGGCCATATTGGCTTGCTCATAGACCGGGGCAATTTCAAACTGGCCCGGCGCGACCTCGTTGTGCCGGGTTTTGGCCGGTATGCCCAGGGCCAGCAGCTCGTTTTCCACATCCTGCATGAAGCTCATGACCCTGGCGGGAATGGCCCCGAAATAGTGGTCCTCCATTTCCTGCCCCTTGGGCGAAGGCGCGCCCAGCAGGGTGCGACCGGCGAGCATAATGTCCGGGCGCAGCGCGGCAAGGTTTTTATCCACCAGAAAATACTCCTGCTCCGGCCCGACCATGGCCTGAACGTAAGTTGCCGAGGCATTGCCGAAAATGCGCAAGATGCGCAAGGCCTGGTCAGAGAGGGCTGCCGTGGAGCGCAGGAGCGGGATTTTGCGGTCCAGGGCCTCCCCGGAATAGGAATAAAAAAACGTGGGGATGTGCAGGGTCGCGCCGTAGGGCGCCGGGATAATGAATACGGGCACCGAGGGGTCCCAGGCCGTGTACCCGCGCGCCTCAAAGGTGGAGCGGATGCCCCCGGACGGGAAGGAGGAGGCGTCCGGCTCCCCGCTGATCAGCATTTTGCCGGAAAATTCGCTGATCACCTGGCCCTCGGCCGTGGGGGACAAAAAGGCGTCGTGCTTTTCGGCGGTCAGGCCGGTCATGGGGTGAAACCAGTGCGTATAATGCGTAGCGCCGCGCTCAATGGCCCAATCCTTCATGGCGTTGGCCACCACATCGGCAATTTCCGGATTGAGCCGCTCGCCGTTGCGTATCGTATTGGCCAGCTCCCGGTAGACATCTTTGGGCAGGCGCTTGCGCATCACACTCAGGCCGAACACGTTGCGACCGAACACGGAACCCGCCTCATGGGATTTTTCCTCCTGGCAGGAAGGCCGGAGCGGCGCCGCGTCAATGGCTTTGAAGATTGCCTGTTTGCGGGGGGAAGTCATACTCTTGTCTCCTTTTCTCGTCTGATTCTGGCGTGTTACACTGCCTGGTTGCCGCGCTCGCCCGTGCGGATGCGCACCGCGTCCAGCATTTCGCTGATGAAGATCTTGCCGTCGCCCACCCGGCCGGTGCGGGCCGTGGCGATCACAGCCTCCACCACTTTTTCCAGGGCTTCGTCATGCACTACCAGCTCCAGCTTGAGCTTGGGCAGGCAATCCACCTGCATGGTCGTGCCCCGGTAGACTTCAGTATGCCCGCGCTGGCGGCCGAAGCCCTTGATTTCCGTATAATTCAGGCCGTGGATCTCCAGCTCGGAGAGCGCCTTCTTGACCTTCTCGAACATGCCGGGCCTGATGATAATCTCCAGCTTTTTCATGACTCGCTCCTTGTTGCCGTATTCCGTGATTGCGCCCAGGGCGCTACAGCGTATAAGCGCGTTCGTTATGTTCGCTCAGATCCAGACCCGTGGATTCCGCTTCGGGCGTCACGCGCAGGCCGACAAGAGCATCCACGAAACTGAGCAGGACGCGGCTGACGACATAGACAAAAATCCATGTGCCCAGAACCGAGACGAACTGCACCCAAAGCTGATGCGGGTTGCCGTAAAACAGGCCGTCCACGTTGTTGATGGCGGCGCTGGCGAACAGGCCCGTGGCCAGCGCGCCCCAGGTGCCGCCCAGGCCGTGGATGCCCACTACGTCCAGGGCGTCATCATAGCCGAATCTGTTTTTGAGCAGCACGCCGCCGTAGCAGATCATGCCGCCCATGAAGCCGATCAGCATGGAAGGCAGCAGATCCACGAAACCCGCGCCCGGCGTGATGGCCACCAGACCGGCCAGGGCCCCGGAAACAGCCCCCAGGGTGGTGGGCTTGCCAACGCGCTTCCATTCCACGAGCATCCAGCCCAAAATGCCGCCGGCCGAGGCCAGATGCGTGGTCAGCAGAGCCTGACCGGCCAGCGGGCCCGCGGTCAGGGCGCTGCCTGCGTTAAAACCGAACCAGCCGAACCAGAGCAGGCCGCCGCCCAGCAGGGTCAACGGCAGGTTGTTGGGCGTACCGCCCTGCGGCCCGGCGGCCTGCCGCGGCCCGAGAGCCTGGGCGCAGGCCAGCGCAGCTGCGCCGGACGCCATGTGCACCACGGCCCCGCCCGCAAAGTCCACGGCGCCCATCCGGGCCATCCAGCCGCCGCCCCAGACCCAATGGGCCATGGGCGCGTAGACGAAAATCAACCAGAGCCCGGAAAAGAGCAGCATGGCCGAAAAACGGATGCGCTCCGCATACGCGCCCGAGATCAGGGCCACGGTGAGCACGGCGAACATGCACTGAAAGGCCATGAACACGGTATGCGGCAGTTGCGGCGCTGCCGGAGCGGCCACGCCCGCCACGCCACGCAGAAAGAGGTAGGAACAATTGCCGATCAGGCCGCCCACGTCCGGCCCGAAGGCCAGCGTATAGCCCACCACGGCCCAGAGCACGGTAGTCAGGCCCAAAGAGGCGTAACTGTGCATATGGGTGGAAAGCACATTGCGGGCGCGCACCAGGCCGCCGTAAAACAGGGCCAAAGCCGGGGTCATCAGCATGACCAGAGTGGCGCAGACGATCACAAAAGCAGTGTCCGAGGCATTCATGCCCATCTCCCTCATGGCCTGGGCGGCGTTGTGGATACTGCGCGGATCGCGGCAGGGCGCAAAAGCCTGCCGGAGCGTAGCAACAGCCGCCCGTACCGGTTGAAAAACCTTTCAGGCAATGGAGCCGGCGCCTTGGCCCCTGCCCGCGCGGTCTAGAGCATTTTTTGATTGAAAATATTCATTTTCAATCACTTCGCCGCCATCATTTCATGAGCAAAACGCTCTATGCCGCGTCCTCGTTTGCCGGGGGAGAGCATGAAGCGTACCAGGACGTGAAGCGTGGCGGGATTGGTGGGTAACACTGTAATTTTACAGGATATTTTTTCTACTCCTCCATGCCGTTCTCACGCGTGTGCCCTGCTTGGCAATAAAAAATCCACATTTCTGTAGAAAAATAAAAAAGCTCAGGCCCGCGCACAGCGCAGACCTGAGCAGATCCCAAAAATAGTATATAAAATGAAAAGGTTATCGTACTATCTTAAAATACACATTTTTGTAGATATTTTGCGCGGCTTTTTGGTCTGAACAGACAAAGAGAGGGCAATAAAACGCCTGGCGTCGCGCTGCCTGCGGTTGTGGCAACAGAAAAAAACGTCAGGAAAATCTACATTCAGGTAGATTTATCCCGTTCGAGCGGAGCGAGTTACGGGCGCGGTAGCTGTAGCCCGCAAGGGCGTACAGATAGCGACAGCAGCGCTATCGACAGCAGAGATGCGACCGGATGGCGGCCCGCAGGGCCGTGCCCGTTAGCCCAAAGGGCTTACGGGCATCGACAGCAGAGATGCGACCGGATGGCGGCCCGCAGGGCCCCTTCAGCGGGCGCTGTGCAGCGCTTATTGCCCGATGCTTTGAGGCGGGTTGGCGTTTTCAGGCGCGTCCCGATCTGCCATCCGCCCCTGGGCCGCCACAGCCGCGGCCCGGAAGTCTTTGTAGTCCAGCCCGTATTTCTTGAGGCGCAGGGCCATGATTCGCTCCGTAAGGCCGAGGCGCGCCGCGGCTTTGCCCATCCGGCCGCGGCTCCATTCCAGGGCTTCCACAATGCAGGCGCGTTCCAGCTCATCCAGGCGTTCCTGCAGCCCGCCGGAAATTCCGGGCAGCGCGCAGCAGGCGCTGCCGCCCTGCCTGCCGGCGCACTGGACGCTGTGCAGGCCCGGCGGCAAATGCTGGGGCAAAATCAGCCCTTCCCGCCCCACCAGAAGCACGGCCCGCTCCATGACGTTTTCCAGCTCGCGGATATTCCCGGGCCAGGCGTAACGTTGCAGCATATCCATGACGGCCAGGGAAAGACGCGCGTTTTTGCGGTTCCCGGCCTGCGCGTAGCGGCGGATAAAGTGATCGGCAAGCGGCAGAATATCTTCCGGACGCCGACGCAGAGGCGGCAGAAAAATGGGGAAGACATTCAGCCGGTAGAATAAATCCCGGCGAAAGCCGCCCTGCGCCACCATTTCTTCCAGGTTGCGGTTGGTGGCGGTGATGATCCGCACATCCACATGCCTTGTTTCCATGCCGCCCAGGCGTTCAAAGCTGCGCTCCTGCAAGACGCGCAACAGCTTGGCCTGGGTCATCAGCGACAGCTCGCCCACTTCATCCAAAAACAATGTGCCGCCGTCAGCCAACTCAAAGCGGCCCTTGCGCATGGCATTGGCCCCGGTAAACGCGCCGCGTTCGTGCCCGAAGAGCTCGCTTTCAATGAGGTTTTCCGGCAGGGCCGCGCAGTTCAGCGATATAAACGGCCTGGCCGCGCGCGGGCCGGACGCGTGGATGGCCCGGGCCGCCAATTCCTTGCCCGTGCCGGATTCCCCCTGCAAAAAAACCGTTGTGGCGGAAGAAGCCACCTGGGCAATCTGGGCATAGACCTTCTGCATGATTTCCGAGTTGCCCACAAAACCTTTGGGCCGCAAGGAGGGCCGCCCCTCTTCGCTCATTCTGCCCTGCGTTTCCAGAGCCGTATGCCCCAGAAGCGAGGCAATGATCAGGAGCAGGCGCACGTCGTCTTCCAGAGTGGCGGTGTCGGCCAGGAGGCGATCCACGGAAAGCGCGCCCACCACTTGACCATTGAGCCGGATGGGCACGCAGATGAAGGAAATATCCTCTTTGCTCAGATCGCGTGAGCGCGTGCGGTTCAGAAAAAGCGGCTCCCTGGAAACATGGGTGATGTACATGGGCCGCCCGCTCTCAATAACCCGGCCAGTAATGCCTTCGCCGCGCACATAATGGCCGCGGCGTCGCTCCGCCGGTTTGAGGCCGTAGGACGATTCAATGCGGATCTCGCCTGTCCGGGGGGAAACCAGAGTGATGGCCCCGCGCATCATGTGCAGATGTTCCGCGATCAGGGCCAGGGCTTTATCCAGGACGCTGGCCACGTCTGTGACCGCATTCATGACCTGGACCAGCTCCAGCAAAAGCGTAAGCTGGCTTTCGCAATGGCCGGGGGTGGGCATGGAGGGGAAAGCCGGGCTGCCTGCCCTGGTTGCGCGCAACGTGGATTTGATCCTGGGCATCTGCCGCCTATATCCCAATCGGCCGCGCCGCGCAATGCGCGGCGCAAGGCGCCGAAAGCGCGGGACTGCCCGCACATCCGGGAGTCTGAGCAGCGTTGGAGCGTTTGCCGGTCAGGCCGACAGCGGCGCACCCACACTGCGCCGAAAACAGGGCCAGGGCTGCCGCATACGATGCGGCAGCCCTGACGGCGATGCGGCAGCATCGCCCGAAGCCGCAGGCTTCGTGGGAGCGAAGTGCGCGCCGCCGAAGCAGCTCTTACCAGCGTTTATGATATAACAAATTATTGCACTTAGAGTATATTGCTTTTGAAACGCTCGCTCTAGAGCTTAACGGCACAAGTAAATTTCGCCTGCTCCTTAGCTGTTGGCATGGCTTCTCTCTGCCAGGTCGTTTAGCTAATTTCATTAGCGAAATACTCTACTATTCAGATGCGTCTGCCCTAAAACAGGGGATGAGCGCCTTGACACAATGCTTTTCTTCCCATACAAGGCTCCTTCGCTCGTCCCCATCGTCTAGCCGGCCCAGGACAACGGCCTTTCACGCCGTCGACAGGGGTTCAAATCCCCTTGGGGACGCCAAAGATTTCAGTGGGTTGCAACAGCCCTCGCTTACTGGAGTCTGCTGGTTACAGACTCCCGGTTACAAAATGCCTCATGAGTTCGCTCCTCATGGGGCATTTCCCTTCTCTGCCGCAGCTCGCTCCGCTGCAGTTCATCCTCTGCCACCAGGTGCGCCATCAGAGCGGCTCCGGCCTGACCGATATCGGTCTTGCTCAGGGATGCCTGAATGGCCTCTTGATCCGTATACAGCCCCATCTTGCGCAGGTAGAGCATTTTGCTTTTAACTTTTTACATAGCCACAGGATTTAAACCATCCTTCAGCGTCTTTTTGTGTGATACAACTTAATGCTTTTCCAATGGATTTGTACAGTTCATCACATGTTTTTGCTTTCATACCCCGAAGTAATTGTTTCACTTTGCTCCACATCTTTTCAATGGGATTTAAATCCGGGCTGTATTCTGGAAGGAAAATATACTTGCAGCCTTTTTCCCTTATCAAGTTTTGGGCTGTTTTTGATTTATGGACATTCAAATTATCCATTATAACAATATCGTTAGCTTTAAGCGTTGGAAGAAGGAATTTTTCAATATAGGCATTGTACATTTTTCCATCCAGTGCCCCATCAAAAACAACACTGCAAGTTTCTCCCGTTACCCGGATTGCTGAAAGTATGCTTATCCTTTCCCAACGTCCCTCTGACGCATGATCATGGCAACGTTGGCCATCTCTGGCTCTGCCGTATAATCTCGTCATATTGGTTTTGGCACCGGTTTCATCAATAAATATCAATCTATTACATGAAGCTTTTTGCTGGAACAGTTTCCATTCCTCACGTTTCCTTCTTACATCTTCG
>NZ_JAAKEH010000013.1:0-63036 GCF_011039095.1 Desulfovibrio sp. ZJ200
ACCTTTGACTTTCATAAAAAGTCAAA
This sequence comes from Desulfovibrio sp. ZJ200, assembly GCF_011039095.1. Taxonomy (NCBI): domain Bacteria; kingdom Pseudomonadati; phylum Thermodesulfobacteriota; class Desulfovibrionia; order Desulfovibrionales; family Desulfovibrionaceae; genus Desulfovibrio; species Desulfovibrio sp. ZJ200. The sequence continues at coordinate 27 of NZ_JAAKEH010000013.1, forward strand.
GGTAATCTGCTCTAGAGCATTTTCACTTTGAAAATGCTCTGCTGACGCGAAAGCGGCAGCCGCCGCAACGCGGCGTACATTCAGGCGAAAACCGCGTTTTTCGCCTGAATGCCACCTTTGACTTTCATAAAAAGTCAAAGGTAATCTGCTCTAGGACCATTGCGCGTGGCCGGGCAGGATACAGGCGCGTAGAGCATCAGAGTATCGCCTGAGTGAGGTTGCAAAATGATCAACGATCTTCCCAAAGGGTTCAGGGCCGGAGCCGCGGCAGCCAGTTTCAAGAAGCCGGGCCGCGACGATTTGGGGCTGATTGTATCCGACCGGCCTTGCGTGCTGGCCGGCATGTTTACCCAAAATGTCTTCAAGGCCGCGCCCGTGCTGGTCTGCCAGGAAATTCTGGCCCGATACGGCACGGCCCGCGCGGTGCTGGCCAATTCCGGCCAGGCCAACGCCTGCACCGGCGAACAGGGCCTTGCCGACTGCCGCGCCACGCAGGCAATGGCGGCCGAGGCCATCGGGCTTGCCCCGCATGAGATATTGCCCCTCTCCACGGGCGTGGTGGGCGCGCCGCTCAAAATGGATCTCTGGCGCGCGGCCGTCCCTGCTCTGGCGCAAAGCCTGGGCAGCCGCGACGCCGAGGGTTTTACCCGCGCCTTCATGACCACGGACGCTTTTCCCAAGTTTGCCGCGCGCGAGCTGGCGCTTTCCGGGGGCACGGTGCGGCTGACGGTCATGGCCAAGGGCGCGGGCATGATCTGCCCGAACATGGCTACCATGCTCTGCGTGGCCCTCACGGATGCGAGCGTTGCGCGTGACCCCTGGCAGGCCATGTTCGGCCGGGCCGTGGAAAAAACCTTCAATCGGGTCAGTGTGGACGGCGACACCTCGACCAACGACACCATTCTGGGCCTGGCCAATGGCGCGTCCGGCGTTGCCGCCCGCAACACGGCTGATCTGACCCTCCTGGAAGAGGCGCTCACCGCCATTCTGGGCACGGTTGCGCATATGCTGGTCATGGATGGCGAAGGGGCGAAGAAGGTGATCCATATCAGCGTGACCGGCGCGGCGGACGACGCGGACGCCGCGCGCGTGGCGCGCAGCGTGGGGCATTCCCAGCTGGTCAAGACGGCCATCTACGGCGGGGACGCCAACTGGGGGCGTATCGTCACGGCCGTGGGCTACAGCGGCGCGCGCTTCGACCCGGCCCAGGTGGGCTTGCGGCTCTGCGGGGTGGAGCGCTTTTGCAAGGGCCGGCCCGTGAATGACGATCAGGAGGAAAAGCTGGCCGAACTGCTCAAGGCCAGGGATGTGACGGTGGACATCAGCCTGGGCGACGGGCCGGGCGCGTATGCTTTGCAGGCCTCGGATCTGGGGCATGAATACGTCACGCTGAATTCGGATTACAGATCCTGAGGCAGAATACCGGGAAAAAGTGTTGTCAACAGGATATGCTTTTTCCCGCAGGCTCACCTTGCCCATGACCTTCCTGCTTAGAGCATTTTCACTTTGAAAATGCTCTGCTGACGCGAAAGCGGCAGCCGCCGCAACGCGGCGTACATTCAGGCGAAAACCGCGTTTTTCGCCTGAATGTCACCTTTGACTTTCATAAAAAGTCAAAGGTAATCTGCTCTAGAGCGTTTTGCTAATGAAAGTAGCTAAAACGCTCTGGCAGAGCGAAGCCATGCCCGCCCGCGCGCGTCAGCCGTTGGCGGCTGTGCCGCCTTGCGGATGGCGACAGCAGAGGAAATTTTTTTGCGCCGTTACGCGCCGGAGCGAGCGTTTCAAAAGCAAAACGCTCTAAATAGTCATGACGCCCTCGCTGGCGGGCTTATCCGCGGGTTCCGCGCGCTCGGGCCTGTCTTGGCGCAGCGGCGCGCCTGCGGCCGGAGGCGGCGTCTTGCCCTGCGCATAGTCCCTGGCCGTGCTTTCCAGAACCGCCTGTCCCACCACCAGCCAATTGTCGCCTCTTTTTTGCAGGGCCAGCCAACTGGTCATCCGGGCCGGGGTTGTGACCTTGGCCACGGCAGCCGTGTCGCTCAGTTGGGTAATCTCGGCATTCTGCAGCGCTTCCGGCGTCCAGGGGCAATCCGGGCTTTGCGCTTCGCGGCACCGGGCCATCAGTTCGCCGCTGCTCACGCCGCGCACATACTGCTTTTGCAGACGCCTCTCCATGTCCATCACGCTGCCCAAAAGGTCGTCCATGCCGCCAAGGCCCAGCATGCGGCCCAGGGAGTCAAGCGAACTCAGGGCTTGATCTTCGCGGGTGAGATTTTTGATCTGATTGGCCGCAAACATTTTTACATCCAATTGGGAAAGAAAAGCCGCGCTGTCGTTCTTGTTCAGGGCCTCAGCCAGCTTGTTCAGGGTTTTTTGCGGGCCGGAAGCAAAGCAGGCCGCGAGCAGGGCCACCAGTAAAGCCGCCGCCAGCAGAAAGGGGGACGGCCTGCGCAGAATATTCATAACTACCTCGTTTGCGCGCCAGGGCGCGATAGTATCGCTGTAACGGAAATACTATAGCGCAACAGGCGGCATATTGCAAAGCCCGTTGCCGGGGGCCAGGGCTGCCGCATAAGATGCGGCAGCCCTGGCGGCGATGCGGCAGCATTGCCCGAAGCCGCAGGCTTCGTGGGAGCGAAGTGCGGTTCCGCCGCCGAAGCGGCTCTTACCAGCTGTTCTAATAACATAGTAAAATATTGAACTTAATGCGTAGATGCGTCAGCCCTGCCGGGGGGCGCCGGGGCTTTTTTTCCGCCCCGGCTTCTGCTACAGGTAACCGAGTCCTGCGGGGCAGGTTTCAAAGCGACACCGGGAGGGCCTATGAAAACGATCATCATGTGCGGCGGCAAGGGCACGCGCCTGCGCGAAGAAACCTCGATCAAACCCAAGCCCATGGTGGAAATCGGCGGGCGGCCGGTGCTCTGGCACATCATGTCCATTTACGCCCGCTTCGGCTTCAAGGATTTCATCCTGCCTCTGGGCTACAAGGGCGAGGTGATCAAACAGTACTTCCATGACTACAATATGCGCCACACGGATTTCACCGTGGAGCTCAAAACCGGCGCGCTTACTGCCCACGCCGGCCATCTTGAGGACTGGCGCGTGACGCTCTGCGACACCGGGCAGGAGACCCTCAAGGGCGGTCGCCTCAAGCGCGTGGCCAAATATATTGACGGCGAGCGTTTCATGGTCACCTATGGCGACGGCGTGGCGGACATCGATCTGAACAAACTGCTGGCATTCCACACCCGGTCCGGAGCCATCGGCACCTTTACCGGCGTGCGCATGCCCTCACGTTTCGGCGCCGTGCGCACGGGCGCGGACGGCAAGATCCTTTCCTGGGAGGAAAAGCCGGTGCTCGACGAATACATCAACTGCGGCTTTTTCGTCTTTGAGCGGCGTTTTCTGGACTATCTGAGCGAAGATGAAAATTGTGATCTGGAGAAAGAACCCTTGCAGCAACTGGCCGCCGAGGGGCGGCTGGCCATGTATCCGCATCCCGGCCAGTGGCAGTGCATGGATACGTTGCGTGATTCCCTCAAGCTGAACGAACTCTGGGACTCGGGCCAGGCCTTCTGGGTGTAGGCGCTGGATGACAGCGTCTGTTCGCCCCTGGCACGCGCCAGCTTTGTTCCTGACTGCAGTCATTGCATGGCCCCTTTCGCCCGGGCCTCTCTGCTCCGGCGAAAGAGCCGACGAGGGGCGAAGCCGTGGCCGCAGAGCCAACGCGCGGTGCGGGCAATGCGAGCCGCGCCGGTGAGAAACCTCACGAGAAACAGCAGGCAGCGCAGTACGCGCGCCGCTCCGGCCCACTGAAAGCAACCGTCCTTCACTGCCGGAACAAGAAAAAACAGCATCCTCTCCTTTTCACAAGAAGGAATAGCCATGTTTGCCAATGCATATCAAGGACGCCGGGTTTTCATCACCGGCCATACGGGTTTCAAGGGTTCCTGGCTGGCGGCCTGGCTGATCCGGCTGGGGGCCACGGTGGCCGGTTTTTCCAACGGCATTCCCACCGAACCTTCGCACTTCGCGGCCATGCGCCTGGCCGATCACCTGCGGGATCTGCGCGGCGACATCCGCGACCGCGAAAGCCTCATCCGCGCCATGCGGGAATTCAGGCCCGAGGTGGTCTTCCACCTGGCGGCGCAGGCTCTGGTGCGCCGCTCCTACGCGGACCCTGCGGATACGTTTGAAACCAACATGCTCGGCAGCATGAACGTGCTGGAAGCCGTGCGCGGCTGCCCCACGACGCGGGCCGTGGTCATGATCACCTCGGACAAATGCTACCGCAACGACGAATGGGTCTGGGGCTACCGCGAAACAGACCATCTGGGCGGCGCAGATCCCTATTCCGCCTCCAAGGCCTGCGCGGAAATTATCGCCCACTCCTATTTTCAAAGCTTTTTCAAGGACGGACCGGCCTGCGCCACGGTGCGCGCGGGCAATGTGATCGGCGGCGGAGACTGGGCGCAGGATCGGATCGTGCCCGACTGCGCGCGGGCCTGGGCCGCCGGGCAGGCCGCCCATATCCGCAGCCCCTGGGCCACGCGGCCCTGGCAGCTCGTGCTGGAGCCGCTTTCCGGCTATCTCTGGCTGGGCGCGCGTCTGCTGGGCAAAGGCGAGCCCCCGCGCGGCTGCGCCTTTGACCCGCGGGGCCAGGCGTATAATTTCGGCCCGGCGGCGGATGTGAACAATACCGTGGCCGAAGTGGCGGAAGCCCTGGCCCGTCACTGGCCGGGCTTTGAGAGCCGCATGAACACGGCCGGGCAGGCGGAGATGAAAGAATGCACGCTGCTCAAGCTTTGCTGCGACAAAGCCCTGGCGCATCTTGGCTGGAAGGCTACCCTCACCTTTGAGGAAACCATCCGCTACACGGCGGAGTGGTATCATCGTTTTTATCAAGGCCAAGGGGACAGGCAGGGCATGCTGGATTTCAGCCTGGGCCAGATCGCGGCCTACGTCAACGCCGCTGAACAGCGCGGCCAGGTCTGGGTGCGCTGATGGGCGGTACGCGTGCCTGCGGCAGGGACCCGGCATCGGATATGGCGGCGCGGGACGTGGGCGTGGCGGGCGCGCTCTTTCAGCCCCTGAAGGTCATTCCCGCTCACGGCGGCCCTGTGCTGCACATGCTGCGGCCGGATTCGCCCCTGCTTCCGGATTTTCACGCGGGCTTTGGCGAGATTTATTTTTCGGAAGTGCTGCCCGGCGCAATAAAGGCCTGGAAGCGACACCGCCGCCAGACGCAGCATTTTGCCGTGCCCTGCGGCCTGCTCAGAATCGTGCTCTACGACGACCGGCCCGCCTCAATCACACAGGGCAGGCTGTGCGAGTTGAACCTGGGCAGACCTGACTGCTACGGCCTGCTGCGCATTCCGGTGGGCGTCTGGTACGGCTTCACGGCGTTGGGCAAGGCCCCGGCGCTGATCTGCAACTGCGCGGACATCCCCCATGATCCGGCTGAAAGCGAGCGTTTGCCCGTTGATGATCTGAGCATTCCCTACGCCTGGCCGCAGCATGTGCACAACGAGAGCATTCTTTGATTGAAAATGGATATTTTCAATCAAAAAATGCCCTAATCATGCGCTGCGCGGCTGGCCGCGGAGCGCCGTTCCCCGTCATGATTCAGCTCTTGTGCCGTTGCAGGCCGAGCTCCATGAGCCGCTCCAGGAGTTGCCCGAAATCCAGGCCGATAACCCGGGCCTCCTGCGGCACCAGGCTTGTGGCTGTCATGCCTGGCAGCGTGTTGACCTCCAGCAGGGTCAGGCTTTGATCCTTGCCCACGATGAAATCCGCACGGCTGTAAGCCGTGAGGCCCAGGGCCCTGTGCGCGGCCAGGGCCAGTTTCTGCACCTGCGCCGTCAGCTCCGGCGAAAGGGGCGCAGGGCAGATCTCCCGCGCGCCGCCCCTGGCGTATTTGCTCTCATAGTCAAAAAAATCCCCGGCCACCGGCTCAATGAGAACAGGCGGCAAGGCTTCCTCGCCCAGAATGCCGCAGGTGACCTCGCGGCCTCTGAGTTCAGGCTCGATCAGCGCTTCCTCCCCGGCAGCGAAGATTTCCGCCAGCACGGCGTCAAGCTCGGCCCGGTTGCGGGCCCGGCCCAGACGCAGGGATGAACCGCCGGTATTGCTTTTGACGAACAGGGGATAGCTCAGGCGCGGCTGCCAGCCTTGCGGGGGAGGGGCGGGCAGAAATTCCCAATCGGCCGTGGGAAGACCGGCATGGCGAAACAACTGCTTGGCCGCGGCCTTGTGCAAGGCCAGAAAAGAACCCGCCGGGCCGGAGCCCTGATAGGGGCAGCCCACGCGCTCCAGCATGGCCTGCACCAGGCCGTCCTCGCCCGGCGCGCCGTGCAGGTTGATCAGCGCGAAATCATGCTGCCGCGCCTGGTCCAGCAGTTGCCCGAAGTCCGTCAGCAGATCAAAAAAAGTCACACTGTGGCCGCGCGCCCGCAGGGCCTCGGCCATGCCGCGACCGCCGTTCAACGAAACTTCACGCTCACTGGACCAGCCGCCCGCAATCAAAAGAATCTTCATGCAACGCCCATCCTAACTGCGCCGACAAGGCGCGCTCAATGTTCCTGCCCTGCTCATAGGAAGCCCGAATGCCTTGCCGCGCCGCTTCGCTGTGACCGTAACGCTCAAGCAAATCCTCATAGCGCTCGGCCAGCGAAACGCAACTGTCGTGCCGGACCCGTTTGTCGGCATAGATCACGAAAAACGGCAGCGCGCAGATGCCTGCGCCCTCAGGAAGCGGCCAGGGCCAGTGCACATGCAGCATCACTCCCTGGGCCACAGCGTAATTGCGCGTTTCCGCCACAACCCAGCCGGCCCCCAGTTGCGCATGGCTGCCGCCGTGGCGCACGCAATAGGATTTGGCGATATCGTGCAGCAACGCGCTGGCGCGCACCTGGGGCACATTGACCGCAAAACCCTTTTCCGCGGCGCGGCGCGCCAGTTCCGTGGCTATCCGGGCCACCAGCAGCGAATGGCGCTGAATATTGGGCAGCATGGCGTATTTTTTCCATAAGGCAAAACAGGCCTGATCGCCAGGCACGGGCGCGGAAGAGGCAAGGCCCAGCCCCAGCGCGCGAGGCTCCGGCAGCCGGGCGAAAGGGCGACAGGCAGGCTCGCGACCGTCGGGGCATGCGGCATGAAAGTTATTCATTTTGCAAGTATGCCATTGCCTGCACATGAAGGCAAGAAGCCAAGGGGACAGCCACAGGGCTGCCGCATAAGATGCGTCTGCCCTGTTCCGCAGCCCCTGGAGCAATCTCCACGTGAAATTGATCTAGAGCGGATTAGCTTTGACTTTTTATGAAAGTCAAAGGTGGCATTCAGGCGAAAAACGCGGTTTTCGCCTGAATGTACGCCGCGTTGCGGCGGCTGCCGCTTTTGCGTCAGCAGAGCATTTTCAAAGAGAAAATGATCTAACTGTTTTCCGTCACCCAATCCACCACCTGCGCCATGCGCTTGAGCGTATAGCGGTTCGCCGCGGATTTCTGGGCCAGATCGTCCAGGCCGCCATCAAGGCGGTAGACGCGCCAGTCTCCGGCAGGGAGACTGCCCTCGGCCACTGCGGCTTCGAGGGCTGCGCGGGCCTCTCCCGGCGAGCAGAACAACTCGAATTCCTGGGCGGCCGGGTCCAGCACCACTTCCGAACCGCCGGCAATATCAATAATGTAGTTGCCCGGCGCGTACACATAGACAAAGGGGCAGGGCGCGGCCACGGCCGCCGCCGCGTCGGCTTGCACAGCCTTTTTCCCTCCGCACGCCGCAAGCAGCGCTGCAAGCAGTATCCCGGACAGCAAACGTGCTTTCATCTTCACTCCTCGGGCCCGGCCCGTGTCTTGGGAGCATGGCGACTGTACCATGCGCAAACGCCGCCTTGTTGCTGACGACAGCAGGCACAAGCAGCTTTTTCGGATGGAGCCGTTGCAAAAGCGCGGCGATTCCAGAGCATTTTCTCTTTGAAAATGCTCTGCTGACGCGAAAGCGGCAGCCGCCGCAACGCGGCGTACATTCAGGCGAAAACCGCGTTTTTCGCCTGAATGCCACCTTTGACTTTCATAAAAAGTCAAAGGTAATCTGCTCCAGGGTACGCTGCTCTGAAGCTCAGCGCCGGGCTGCCATGGCCTGAAGCCGCTGGATTCGTTCTTCCAGGGGCGGATGCGTGCTGAACAGATTGGCCATGCTGCCGCCCATGCTGAACATGGGAGCCACAATGAACATGTCCGCGGTGGTGGGTTTGCCCTCCCGCATGGGAATGCGTCCGCTGGCCTCGCCCAGTTTGGCCAGAGCTCCGGCCAGGGCCAGAGGCTGGCCGCAGAGTTCCGCGCCCGTGTCGTCGGCCAGATACTCGCGCGAGCGCGAAATGGCCATCTGAATCAGGCCCGCGGCAATGGGCGCCAGCAGGGCCAGAACCAGAGCGCCGATGGGATTGCCGCCGCCCTCGCCGTCGCGGTTGCCGCCGAAAATGGCGGTGAACTGAAAAATATTGGCCAGGGTTATAACAGCCGAGGCCAGCACTGCGGCCACAGTCTGGATCAGAATGTCGCGGTTCACAATATGGCCGACTTCATGAGCGACCACGCCGCGAAGCTCCTGGGGAGAGAGCAGACGCATCAGCCCCTCGGTCACGGCCACCACGGCGTGTTGCGGGTCGCGGCCCGTGGCAAAGGCATTGGGGGCTTCTTCAGGCACCACGCAGACGCGCGGCTTGGGGATGCCCGCATTGCGCGCCAGCTCTTCCACGATCTGATGCAGATAGGGCGCTTCCTCAGGGGCCAGCTCTCTGGCATGGTACATGGACAGCACAAGCTTGTCCGAATACCAGTAGCTGCCCACATTCATTACCAGGGCCAGGCCAAAGGCGATGATCACGCCGGCGCGGCCGCCCAACATGCCGCCCAGCACGATGATGAGCCCGGAAAGCAGGGCCAGCAGCAAAACGGTTTTTATCTGGCTGGTCATGAGAATCTCCTTGTCTTCAACACGCTGTGAGATGTTTCGTGCGCTGTGTCAATTGCAAGATATAAGCATAAGGCCTCTACTAGCAAGGTCCGCTGCGGAGGAGATTTTGGAGCCTGAAGATCTCAAACTCTCCGCTGCGGATTTTCGGAAAATCCGCATGGCGGGCTTGCTGCGATCCCGGAGTGCAGGGCGTCAGGCATTCGTTCTTGCCTGCTGCCAGAGCTGAAAAACCAGCAAGGTCCACAGCGGCTTGCGCAGATCCGCCCGGCCCGAGATATGCGCGTCCATGAGCGCGCGCACGGCCCGGGGATGAAAGATGCCCTGCCTGCGCAGATGTTCGGCGCTGAGCAGATCCTCCATGAGCGGGCGCAGGCGGCCGCGCAGCCATTGGGCCACGGGAATCTGAAAGCCGCGTTTGTTGCGGTGCAGGATCTCGGGCGGCAAGAGATCGGCAAAAGCCTTTTTGAGCAGCCATTTGCGTTTGAATCCCCGCAACTTGCAGCGCAGCGGCAGGCGCGCGGCAAATTCCGCCGCGTCCTTGTCCAGAAAGGGGGCGCGCACTTCCAGAGAATGCAGCATGGAGCAGCGATCCACCTTGACCAGAATGTCGTCCAGCATGAATTGGCGCACATAGACGTGGAAGGCGCGGGCCAGCGGGGACGCGGCGTTTTCCGGCTGCCAGTGCTCGTATTGCTTCCGGGTGGGGGCAAAAAGGCGCTCGGGCCGGAGAAAATCCGCGCCTTCAGCCGCGGCCGCAAGCCATTCCGGCGCAAGGATGGCACGCTGCATCTCCGGGGTAAAGGCCGTGAGCATGGTTTGCACCCGCTGCCAGGCCGGAGCGTGAGCCCCCCGCAAAAAGGTGGCCGCGGCCAGGCGCGGATTAATGTATCCGGCTGATGCGGGCAGATGCCGGGCCAGGGGCTCAATGATCCCGCGCCGGGCCAAGGCGGGCAGGGCGTTGTACCATTCAGCCGTCTTGAAAGCGATGTAATGCTCGTATCCGGCCCAGAGCTCGTCCGCGCCGTCCCCGCCCAGGGCAACGGTGACGTGCTCGCGGGCCACGCCCGAGAGCAGCCAGGTGGGGGCCACCGAGGCGTCGGCCATGGGCACGTCCATGCGGCTGACAATGCCGGGCAGCTCATCCGCGCATTCCCCGGCCGAAAGCACGCGTTCGTGGTGATCCGTGCCGAAGGCTTTTGCCGCAAGGCGCGCAAAGCGGGATTCGTCGTAGCTCGCCTCGGTGAAGCCGATGGAAAAGGTCTTGACGGGCGTGGCGGACTGCCGGGCCATAAGCCCGGCCACAATGGAGGAATCAATGCCGCCGGACAGAAAAACCCCCAGCGGCACGTCGCTGATCATCCGCCGTTGCACAGATCTGGAAAGCAGCCTGTTCAGTTCCTCACAGAGCTCCCGCTCGTCTCTGGGGTCGCTTTCGTCCGGCACGGGCATGTCCCAATAGCGCTCCAGGCGAACCTGCCCTTTTTCCAGCAGGAGCAGATGCGCGGGCGGCAGGCTTTGAACTTCGCTGTACATCGTGTTGGGGGTGGGCACATACTCATACGCCAGATAGCGCATCACGGCCTGTTGGTCCACGCTGAAGGCCAGTTCCGGCACGCGGCGCAAGGCCGTGAGCTCGGAGGCGAAGTGCAGGCGGCCGTGCTGGAGGCTGTAAAAAAAAGGTTTTTTGCCGAAGCGGTCGCGCGCGCAGAACAGGCGCCGACGCCGCGCATCCCAGAGGGCAAAGGCGAACATGCCGTCAAAGCGCGTCAGGCACTCCGGCCCCCAGATGCGATAGCCTTCCAGAATGATTTCCGTGTCGGAGCCCGTGCGGAAACGCGCGCCCAGTTTCTGAAGCTCGGCCCTGAGTTCGGCGAAATTGTAGATTTCGCCGTTGTAGGTCACGCTCAGGGTATTGCCGGCATCCTGCATGGGCTGGGCCCCGCCCGCCAGATCAATGATCGAAAGACGCCGGTGCCCAAGGCAGACCGCGCCGGCCTGCCACAGCCCTTCGCCGTCCGGGCCCCGGTGCGTCAGGCAATCGGTCATGGCCCTGACCCATGCGCCGGCCTGCGGGGGCAGCGCCTCTCCGTCCAGACGGCAGATGCCCGCTATGCCGCACATGATTTTCTCCAGCGGGCGTACTGGCTGATGAAGAGTTCGGCCAGCCGCTGGTTGTTGGTCTGGTGATCGAACATTTCCGAGGCCAGACAATGGCCGTTGCGCCCCATGGCGCGCGCCTCGCCGGGATGCTCCGCGAGCCGGATGACGGCATCGGCCAGAGCCGCGGGATCATTGGGCGGCACGGTCAGGCCCGTCCGGCCGTCGCGCACCACTTCGGGCAAGGCGTTGACCGTGGTGCTGACAACCGGCAGGCCATAGGCCAAGGCTTCAATCACGGTATTGGGGATGCCGTCGCGACGGCCGGAAGCGTGCACCACGCAGGGCGCCACAAAAATATCGTGCCCTTGCAGCATGCGCGGCAATTCATTGTGCGAAACAAGCCCGGGCATCCGGACGCGCTCTTCCAGCCCGAGATCCTTGCGCAGCTTGAGCAGAGCGGCTTCCAGGGGCCCGAGGCCCATGGCCGTGCCGCCGCCTCCGGCCAGCGTCAGGGTGAAGTCCAGGCCGCGCTCCCGCAGTATGGCGCAGGCCTTGAGCAAGACGTCAAAGCCCTTGGTCACGTCAAAGCGCCCCACAGCCAGCAGGCGCACCGGGCGGCGTTGCAGCAGGGTCTCGTTATCAGGGGAGGGCGGCGGGGGCAGCGTCAAGCTGTTGTACACAAGATAGGTTTTGTTTTTTGCCTGCCCCTGATCAAAGTGCTCAATGCGGGCCTGATCCGCGGCGTTGTTGGCGCGCACAAACAGAGCCGCGCGGAGTTTGTCGCCCAGATCCGGGTCCGCGGGCTCCAGGTTGTCGCCGCGCGCCGACGTGGAAAAGGGGATGCCCGCGATGCTTGCGGCCACCCAGGCGGCAGTGGCCGTGCCGCGCGGCCACGGGGCATGGATCATGTCAATGCCGTCCTCCCGGCACAGGCGGCCCAGGTAGACGCCCGCAGAAAAGGCCCAGAGATTTTCGCCGAAGGTTTCCAGGCTGCGCCAGCGCCGCACCATGCAGCGCCGAAAAAGCCTGCCCAGCCGTACAGGATGGGTCAGCAACTGGCGCAGCAGCTCCAGGGCGAAACGGGGCCAGGCTTTGCTGCCGAATGCGCGTACCGCGGGCGCGGCAGCGCGCATTTCCGTGGAGCAGTGGCGCAAATTGCGGGCATAGAGGCTGTAGACGGTCAGGGGCAGTCGCGCCTTGAGGCCTTCGACCTCGCGGAAGATAAAGGGTTGTGTGAACAGCGGATACCATAAAAGCACATAGGCCACATGCGGCAGGCCCGGGGGCAGCGGCGTGGAAGCAGCCGGGACGCTACGCTCTGTCATGCGGATTCTCCTGTATTTGCGCTTCCCTTTTTTTTGTGTCGATGGTCCAGTCGCAGGGTTTTTCAGATTGCGGGCAGGCGGCCCCGGGGCCCAGTTCGAGCCGCAGCTCCTGCATGCTCAGGCTGCGCACAGGCCAGCGGCCGCGCAACCATGCCATCCAGGCCCGGATTTTCGTCAGCAGCCGTGTTACGGCGGCTTCATCGGGTATATGCGGCGCGCCGCCGGGCATCATCTCCGAGGAATGCCAGGTCAGCGAGAGCACGCGACCGCCGCGGGCCACAAAGAGCCGGGTCACGGCCTGCATGGCCCACAAGGGATGATAGACCGGCAACAGGGCCAGAGCTCCCCAGGTTTTCAGGCCCGCCCGCGCCGCCGAGCCCGCCTTGCCCGGCATGGCCCGCAACAGGGGCGGCAAGGGGCGGACAAGCGGCGTGACGGTCAGCGGCACTTCAAAAATATTTTTCCCCCCTGTGGGCACCCAGTACGGCTCAAACGGCGCGCCGAAATGATCCGGCCCCTGCATGGGCCGCGCCGCGCAATGCAGGGGCCGCACCGAGGCATCGCACAGCACCCCCGCCTGAGCCAGCAGCGGCCAGTGCGCGCGGTGCAGATCCCAGCGACCCATGCGGAAGCTGGTCAGCGGCGCGCTCTGAAAATCCCGGCCCGCTTTGAACAGTCGGGCGAGCTTGGCCGCCATGAGCGGCAGCGGCACGCCCGCGGCAGGCGCCTTGTCCGCAACATCGGCGTTTTTTGCCGGATCTGGCGGCGCAGCCACGGCACAGGCGGCGCCGGCCCTGGCGTCACTGCGCGCAGGGTTTTCCAAGGTGAGCGGCGGGGTATTCCAATGGTGCAGATGCGCGCCGATTTCCGCGCCGAATCTGTCCCGCAGGCGGGCCAGAGTCGCGCATGAGGCCGGGTCCGTCAGCACGCTGTGCGCGCAAAAAAGCGTGGGGCGCAGGCCCTCGGCGCACAAAGGCTCCAGTTGCGCCAGCCGGGCCGTGTTGGTCACGCTGGGCCGGCGGCGGCTATAGCGGCCCCCGAAGAGTCCTTCTTCTTCCACGTCCAGGCTGGCGGCCAGCAGGAGTTCAGGCCTGGGAGTGCTCATGGGCTTTCTTCCGCGGCCGGCACTGCGCCCATTCGGGCGGGCTTCACCGTTGCTCCCGCTTGTTCGGCCTGTTGGCGCAGCATTTGCGAGGCGTAGAGATCGCGCAAGGCCGTGATATTGGTCCTGGCGTCAAACATCTGCTGCACCAGCGCATACCCGGCTTCGGCCATGCGCCGGGCCTGCTCCTTGTCTTCCAGAATGCGGCGCACGGCCAGGGCAAGCGCCCGCGGATCTCTTTGCGGCACAAGCAGGCCGGTTTCGCCGTCCCTGATCACTTCCGAAATGCCGCAAACGTCCGTGGCCACCACCGGCATGCAGTGAGAGAGAGCCTCCATGATCACATTGGGAATGCCGTCGCGATCGCCGTTCCGATGCACCACGCTGGGCACGATCAGCACGTCATGATTCTGCATGAAGCCGCGCAACTGATCGTGGGGCACGAAACCCGGCATATCCACCACTTCCGTCAGGCGCAGGCGTTTGCGCAAGGCGGTGAGCTTGCGCCGCCAATGCCCGTCGCCCACCAGGGTGAGGCGCACGGGAACCCGTTCGCGCTGCAACCGGGCCAGGGCCGTCAGCAACTCCGGAAAGCCTTTGGTGCGGGCAAAACGGCCCACGGCCAGCAGGCGATAGGGCTTTTGCATGCTGAGCCTGCATTTCCCGCTTTGGGAGAACGTCAGGCAGTTGTAGATATGCCGCACTTTATGGCGCTGATCCGGCTCGCAAAAGCTTTGCAGCCAGCGCACATTGGCCTGATTGTTGGTTCGGATGAAGAGCGCGTCGCGCGATTTTTCGCGCAGGATGCCGTCCTGAGGATAAATGTCGCCGGCGCGGCCCGTAAAGGCAAAGGGAATGCCTGTGAGGCGCGAGGCTACCCAGGCCGCGGTGGCCGGGCCGTTGGCCCAGGCGGCGTGGATCAGCGTGATGCCGTCGGCCCGGCATTGCTCGGCCAGCAAAAAACCGGCCAGGAAGCACCAGAGGTTCTCGCCCAGGGATTCCAGATTGCGCATGCGCCGGAAAAAGCCCTCGCGCATGAGTTGCAGAACCGTGCCGGGATCGTGGCGCAGTGCCCGGAAAAAAGCGCCCCAGAGCCTGAAAAAGGCCTGCACGCCCATGCGCCGCACCGGGCCGGGAAAAGCCTGCATTTCCCTGCTGCATCCTTTCAGCGCTTTGCCGTATAAGGTATAAACACGGATGGAGAGCCCCAGGCGCAGCAGCTGGACGACTTCGCGGAATATGAACGTCTCGGAGGCGAGGGGGAACCAAAGAAGCACATAGGCGATGACGGGCATGGGGCGGCACGCGCCTGCAGAAGCGTTCCGGGGCTCGGAAGGAGAGGATGGCGTCGCTGGGGCCGTCTCGGGAAAGGGCATGGCATTCTCCGGCGCAAAAGAAAAAAAGCCGGACAGACAAAGCGATCCGGCTGAAACAGACGGCAACGGCGACAGCCGGGCGCGCTGCCGCGGGAAAAACAGATCTGCCGCGTGCCTGATGTCTCAGGGCGGTCTGCTCTAGAGCATTTTGCTTTTGAAAGTATTCAATTTCAAAAGCGGCGCTGCCATCATTTCCCCGCAAGCGGGACAAGTCCCCGCAAGCGGGACAAGCGCCTGAAAAGCGTGGTTTTCAGGCTCATTGCTTCAGCCGTTGCGACGAAGGAAGCTACGGATGAAGACAGCAACTGGTTACTGCGACAGCCAGCCAACGCAACCGCTGTCGCCATCCGTAAGGCTCGCAGACTCGCCAACGGCTGGCGCAAGCAAGCAAAGCTTGCTAACGGCTAACGCCGGCGCGGGCGTCCGCTCCCGCGACCGCCAGAGCGGTTGCCGTTTTCAACAGCAAACCGCTCTAAAGCATATTGCTTTTAAAACGCTATGCGCTGGAAGTCATTTCATACATCATGACTTCTCGTCTGTCTGGGCCTCGTCCTGATGCTCACGCTGATATTTTTCCACAATGGCCTGGGCTTTTGGAAGTTCTTCCGCTACGGCGTCCAGTGTCTTGCGGATGTGCTCTTCCTGATGGGCCGCGGAAAGGAAGAAACGCAGCCGCGCCGTGCCTTCCTTGACCGCCGGGAAGGTGACGGGCATGACATAGATGCCGCGCTTGAACAAAGCCGCGGACAAAAAGCCCGCAACCATCGAATCCCCGACCATTACGGGCACAATGGCGTAGCCTTGGGCCGCGCCTGTGTCCAGGCCCTTACTTTGGGCGTACTCAAGAAAGAAACGGGTAATTTGCTGGAGCTTATGCACGCGCTGCGGTTCGCGCAGCATGATTTCCAGGGCCTTGCTGCAGGCCGCGGCAATAACCGGCGGCATGCCAACGCTGAACACAAAGCCCGGAGAGCCGTACTTGAGAAATTCCACCAGCTCGCGGCTGCCGGCAATAAAACCGCCGCAACCGCACATGGCCTTGGAGAGCGTGCTCATCCACATATCCACGTCTGTGGGTTTGATGCCGTAATACTCGCGCACGCCGCGCCCGGTCTTGCCCAGCACGCCGAGGGAATGGGCTTCGTCGACCAGCAGCATGCAGTCGTATTTTTTCTTGAGTTCGATAATTCTGGGCAGATCCGGGATGTTCCCGTCCATGCTGAACAGACCTTCGGTGACGATCACTGCCCGCTTGTGCTCGCCCCTGCGGGTTTTGAGCATCTCTTCCAGGGCGTCGCAATCGTTGTGCGCGTAGGAATACCGGGCGGCGCCCGAAAGCCGCGAGCCCTGCACCAGAGAGTTGTGGGCCAGGCCGTCATGAAAGATGGCGTCGCGCGGGCCGAATAAAAAGCCCAGGGTGGAAACATTGGTGGCATGCCCGCTGACATAGGCAATGCAGTCTTCCACCTCGTACAGATCGGCCATTGCCTGTTCCAGCTCGCGATGCGGCGGGCGCTCGCCCCCCACCAGGCGGCTTGCGCCCGCCGAGGTGCCGAACACGCTCGCCGCTTTGGTCACGGCTTCGGTAATCTCCGGGTGGGCGTTGATGCCAAGATAGTCATAGGTGGAAAAATTGAGGTATTCTTTGCCCCTGACCAGCGTCGTAGCCTTGGCGGCCCGATCGTGGCAAACAAAAAGCGGGTTTTCCAGCCCCATTTTGGCGCCCATTTCCACAAGCCGATCAAAGGAGAGCTTGGAACGCATACGGGTAAAGCCGGAAGCGCAGCTTTCATGCGCAACGGCGGATTGTTCCGCCGCCGCGGGGCCGGCCTGACAGGAATGGTTGTTCTTCATGCCTTATCCTCACGGGGTTATCCTGGATCTGCCGCCGCTCTGAGCGGCGTGTAGGGACGCCGATTATTCCGGTCACAGCTTTGTAACGATTCAGCATAGCCAAAGCCGGGTTGCATGGCAAGTCCGGAATGCGCGCCCGCGCTGTTATGGCTGGACAATGCCCTGGATATGCCCTAGCATTTTTGCCCAATCAAGCCGCATCCGCCGCGTCGGGGTCGTCCGGGCGCGGCGTCGCGCGCAGGCAACAAGCGATTTATGTCCAACTACGACACATCCGGCTTTGCGTCCGGCCTCCCTGCCGCATGCACGGTGGAAGCCTTCCGCCGTGTCTCTTTGCCTGCCGCGCAGGCATCGGCAGCCGTTCTTGCGGCGCGGTGGCGGGAATGGCTGCGCGAACGGCAGGCCTGCGCGGCCGACGCCGGGGGCATGGCCGCCACGGCGCAGCCGACGGCCCTTTGGCTGTGCGTGGAGCGCGAGGCCTTGCCATGCGTTGTTCCCGAATTTTCAGGTCGGCCCGCGGGGCAACAGGCCCGGGAACTGGGGCGGATGCTGGCGCGGGAGCTGGCGTGCGAGGCGGCGCCCGGCCTTTGCGCCGTCCCGCGCGTGATCGCGGCGCGGTTCAGCCCCGCCTTGCTGGGGGCAGCGGCCCGCGAGCTTGCCGCGCGACGTTGCGCCGTGGTGGCGCTGCTGGTCTGCCGCCGCGCCTTTGCCGCCGCGGGCGCGTCTGCTGCCCCGGCCGGGCTGATATGCGAATTTCTGCGCCTGCGCCCGGCCCCGGACCAGGCGGACCAACCGGACCAACCGGATCAGGCCGCTTGCGTGCCCGCCGCGTGCGCCGGGCGGGAGTCCGCGGCCTTGCCGCGCGCCGTGGACGCTGCCAGGTATGAGGAAGACGGCCAGAACCGGGAAGAGCTCGTTGCCGACGGAGTACGGTACGCGCAATTGCGTCAGGCAGGGCTGGAATGGCGGCTGGCAAGCGTCAATCCGCTGTGGCGGCAGGAACTTCTTGCGCTTCCGGCCACGCCGGCGCAGGAGGCGGTTCGCGGTCTTGAGGATCGGGGGATATGGCTCGCTCCGGCTGCGGCCGCGCCGCCGCTGGCAGTCATGTGCTCCGGGATGGGCGCGGTCTGGCCGGGCATGGGCCGGGAATTGTACGACAATTTCCCCGCGGCCAGGGCCGCCATGGATCGCATCGCCGCCGTGGCCGACTGGGATGTGCTGGCGCTCATGGATGAGACTGATCTGGAAAAAATCAGCCTCTCCCGCTGGCAGTCGCCCTATGTCTTTCTGCTGGAATACGCCCAGTGGAGCCAGTTTGTCTCCCTGGGGCTCAAGCCTGCCCTGATGAGCGGGCACAGCCTGGGCGAGCTGATCGCGCTGTGCTTTGCCGGCGTGTACGAGCCGGAAGTGGCCTGGTATATTCTGGACACCCGCGCCGTGCATGTGGCTGAGCTGGAAGCCAAAGCCACGCGCGAGACCGGCATGATGGCCGTGCACGCCGATGCCGGGATCATTGATGCAATACGCGCGTCCTGGCCCGCGCTCTATGTTTCCAATTACAACACGCCCAGACAGTTTATCCTCAGCGGTCCTCGCGAGGCGCTGCTGGAAGCCCGCAAAAGCCTGCGCAAGCGGCGTATTCCGGCCATCATGCTCAATGTCAGCCTGGCTTTTCACCATCCGAGCATGCGGGTTCTGCGCGATCTTTCCCTGCGGCGGCTGAACGCGCTGGAGATGCGCGCGCCGCGTCTGCCCCTGCTCAGCAATATTACCACCGGCTTTTACCCCGACGATCAGCCCTCCATCTGCCGCTATATCGCGGATCTGGATGAAAATTCCGTGCGCTGGACGGAATGCGTGCGCGCCATGTGGGATCGGCACGGCATCCGCCATTTCCTGGAACTGGGCCCCCAGGACACGCTCTGCGGCCTGGTGAGCGATATTGAGCCGCGCGGGCTTTGCCTTTCCGCCGGGCGCAAGGGCAGGGAAACCGAAGGCCTGCGCCGGTCTTGCGCCCGTTTGTACGCTCTGGGCCACCTGCCGCGCGCGGCTCTGCGGGCGCATCTGCGCACGCCGCGGCCGGGGGAGGCGTCCGCTGGGGGCCATGCCGCGCCGGTTGCGCCGTATGGCGGTCTCCGGCCTCTGGGCGAAGATCCGCCCGATCCGCCTGAGACGCCCTGCCGCGGCGAGGCAAGGCCGACGGAAGGCGCGGCCCCGGCTGCGCCCGCTGCCTCTTCCGGCACAAGCGCCGTTCCGCCGCCGCGCCTGCGCATTGTGCTGGAAGTGCTGGCCCAGGCCAGCGGTCGCCCGGCTGAAGAGCTCCGCCCGGAAATGGATTTGCGGTATGACCTGGCGTTGCGTTCCAGCCGTTTCCCCCTGATTATTCAGGAAGCGGAACAACGCCTTGGTTTGACGATCAATTTTGAAGATCTGCTCCAGGTGGCGACTGTCGGGGATCTGACACGCATTCTTGGAGCAGCGGAACGCAGCCCGGCCCGGGGCAAAAATCATCTGGCCGCCGCCGGCCCCGCGCGCCCTGTCCGGGCCCGCGCGTCTTCGCCCCTGTGCCGTTTTGCGCCTGTCCCCGGCGGCGAAGGCGTGCCCCAGGGCGGCTGTCCGGAAGCAGAGCGGGATTTTTGCGCCTCTCTGCGTCCGCTTGCGCTGGACCCGTGCGGTCAGGGCCTGCCCCTCCGGCGCGGGGACGTGCTGGCGCTTTTTGTGTTCCATCCGACCCTGCTGCCGGGCTTGCTGAGCGGGATTGCCCCCCTGGGCTGCACGCTGGCCGTTCCTCAGGGGCTGCTGGATGCCTGCGCGCCTCTGGCCAGGGCCGGGGCGCGCCTGGCGCCGCTCTCTTGCGGCCTTGAGAGCAGGCCGGATGCCGAAAGCCTGCGCGCGATCGTGCAGGCTCTGGCCGGGCAGGAGGGGCGCGTGGACGGCGTGTTGTTCGCGCCCCACAACGCGGATGCGCCTCAGAGCGCCGCGCTTTTGCTGGAAGACTGCCTGCGGGCCGCCACGGCGCATGGCCTGCGCTATGCCTGCGTTCTCAGCGTGCAGGCGCCCGGGCGGGCTGCCTTTGCCTGCGACGGGCCGCTGGAAAAGCGCCTCGCAAGCCTGGCCCTGGAAGGCGGCTTTGCCGCCCGCGCCATTCGCCTCCTGGATGGCGGCCTGCCTGCGGGACTCAATGAACTCGGCGACATGCTGGCGCGTGAAATGCTGCACGGTTCGGCCGAGCGGGTGATCTGGGCGCGCGAAAGCGATTTTTGCCCGGATCGGCCGCCGCGGGCCCAGCTCATGCTGGAACGCCCGGAATTTTCTCCCCTGGTGTTCCCCGACCCTCAGCCCCGGTTCAGGCCCACGGCAACGCTGTTTCAGGGAGCCTGCCAGTTCTCCCGCTTTGCGGACCCCGCCCTTGCGGCGCATGGCGGCCGAGGCGGAAAAACGGGCGGCGGTTCCCTGCCCCGGCTGCCGGTGAGCCGTGCTCTTCAGGCGCTGGTGGAGGGTTCCCGGCTGCTCGTGCCCTGGTTGGCAGTCACAGGCCTTTCCGATGTGCGCTTTCATGAACTCCCGCACCTGCCGCCCGGGGTCACCCGTGAATGCCGCCTGATCGTGGAGGCGCTCCCCTGGCTTGCGCAGGATCAGGTCATGACCCGCATGTGCCGGGCGGATCTTTCCGTACGCCGTTTGACGGCCAACGGTCGCCATACCGGGCAGTATGCGGCGGTAAGCTCTGGCATGGTTTTGCTGGCCGCGGCTCCCGGCGAGGTGCCGCCGCTTTGGCCCGCATCAAAAACAGATTGTTCCGGGCAGGGCGTTGAAAGGATAAACACTGTCTACGACGCGCTGGGCATGGGCGAGCCTTGGCGGATTCTTTCAGGTTTTTCGGCTTTGCCCGGCGGCATATACCTTGCAACCTTGTCCGCGCCGGAACAGCCCATTGCCCCCGAAAGCAATTGGAGCTATACTCGGGTCCTGCAAATGGTGGAGGGCCTGGTGCAGGCCGCGTCGCTGATCATTGCCCTGGAGGGCAGTGCCGCAACCCCGGCTGAGGCGTTGCGCCGTTGGCGGCTGAACGCGGCGGGCTTTATCCGCTTTGGCGCGGAGCGCGGCGGGCAGGGGCCCTGTCGTCTGCAATTGCGGCGTTCGTGGGCTGACGGCAAATTGCTGCGCTTCGACGCTCAGGCGGAGGATGCCCGTGGCCGCGTCCTTGTGACTTTGCATCATCTGGAATTTGATCGGCAGGAGGCGGCAACCCCGAAGGGTGCCGACGAGCAGCAGTAAAGCAACCTTGACAATGCGCAGCCGCCTGGCGCGAGTCCAAAGGGTCGACAGATGCCGCATTTTGCACGAATCGCGCTTTCCGCGCGTCCGCTTTTTCTGGCGCTGATTTTTCTGACTTTTTTCTTTTCCGCCTGTGCTTCCAATAAAGCCGGTCTCAAATCGCCCGAGCTTCCGGCCAAACACTGGCTGGAAGAAGCGCCCGGCGTGCCCGTGGAAAATAAGGCCAAACTGGAAGCCGCTGTGCCCAATCTCTATGATCCGGACAAAAGCTTCAGCTATGAGGATTGCGTCTTTCTGACCATCCAGCAATCGCCCTTGCTGGTCAACAGCGCCGTGGATCTGGAAATCAAACGCCTGGCCCTGACCGACGCGATTTGGAAGTATCTGCCCGAGCCCCGCATGAGCCTCCAGGTATCCAACAACCTTACTGTCTATAACATGGACAATAAGGATACCCCGGGCGATTACGGTCGGACCAAGTTCCGTGTGGGTTTTTACGCGGCCTTCCCCAATCCCGTGGCCACCTATTTTGAGCATCAGGTGCAGAAAATCATGGTCAACCTGGCCATTGCCGCGCACCGCAAAGCCGTAGGCGAGGCCATTTACAAAATCGCCCAGGCCTATCTCAAGCTCCAGGCCCAGCAAAAAATCGTAGCGGCCCAGAAAGAGCTTTTGCCTGTGGGCAAGGAACTGGTGCAGTACTGGAAACAGGTGGAATCCGTGGAAGGCCGCCAGGGTGTTTCGCTGAATCTGGCCACGCAGCACGAGCGCGAAATAGAGCTTATGGTGGAAAAAACCGGCATGGAAGAAGTGATGCAGCGCACGCAGCTTAAAATTCTGGCCGGGGTGGAGCCCCAGCAGCGCCTGAATGTGGATACGGCCAGCGCGGATGGCATCCTGACCGGCTTTGACGGCCACAAGCTGCGCTGGGAGGAACGCTGGCCCACAGGCGAGGACGAACTCCTGCTGCGCGCCCAGATCAAGCTCGGGGACTTTAATATTATGGTGGCCTGGGCTCAGTATATTCCCGACATGTCCATCCAGATCAATAATTATCCTCCGGCCGGGCAGTATCAGCCGGCCAGCGGCAGCGAAGACACGTTTTTGCATCTGAATTTTGATTTTCCGCTGCTGGATTGGGGCCGCCGCTACCGGGGTGTGCAGACCGCGCGCATGCAAAAGGCCCAGGC
The DNA here is from genome assembly GCF_011039095.1 of Desulfovibrio sp. ZJ200. Classification (NCBI taxonomy): domain Bacteria; kingdom Pseudomonadati; phylum Thermodesulfobacteriota; class Desulfovibrionia; order Desulfovibrionales; family Desulfovibrionaceae; genus Desulfovibrio; species Desulfovibrio sp. ZJ200. The sequence goes on from NZ_JAAKEH010000013.1 coordinate 22,222, forward strand.
TTTTCATGAAATGGCCCGCAAGCGCAGCGCCTACTCCAACACCTGGCTGCAGGCGGAGCAGCGCGTGGCCCTGGCCGAAAACCAGCTCAAGCTGGCCAGAACCCGCTTCAATACCGCAGAGTTTCAGTACAAGGAAGCCCATATCGCCTTTACCGAGGGCACGGAGCAACTGCCGGCGCTGGCCAAACGCCAGGAAGAAATGGTCAAAGCCAGGATTTCCTATATTGAGGCGGAAATGGAATACAAACTCGCGAATCTGGAATGGATGTACGTCGCCAATCTCTTGCAGGAGCGCTTCCTCGGGTTGCCCGCCAAGGAGTTCATGTGATGTGGTTCGCCCCCGCGTTTTCCCTCTCCGCCGTCTTCCGGACGGCGCTTTGTCTTGCGTTGCTGCTTCAGCTTTCAGGCCCTGCGACCGCCGCTGAAGGCACATCCACGATTCTTACCGGCAAGGTGGTCACCACCGTCACCCGCGCGGTGCCCATTCCCTTTAATGCCGTGGTGGACGAGGTGCTGGTCAAGGCCGGCGACGCGGTGGAGCAGGGCTCGCCCCTGCTGCGCTATCATTTGCAGGAAGAAGCCGAGCGCGTGCTGCAGCGCGAAGTGGCCACCGGCGCGGGCACCGAGCATCTCAAAGGACAGGTGCTGGATTTTGAGCGGCGCCTGGCCGAAATCACGGCCCAGCGCAACAAGGCCCGCCAGCTGGTCGCTTCCGGCCTGGGCTCCAGACAGGCCCTGGCCCGCCTGGAAGACGACGTGGCTTCCCTGAAGCAGCGCATTGAGCTGCTGCGGATCACCATCCGGAAGACGGAAAGCAATTTTGCCGCGCGGCTTAAGGAGCTGGAAAGGTATTACGGCACCACAATCATTGAGGGCGAGCAACTGCCGCCGACGCTGGTGCTGACCTCGCCGATCAGGGGCTATGTGCTTTCCCTGGACGCCACCTTGAACGCGGGCACCACGCTGGCTGCCGGCAGCATGCCCATCCGTGTGGGGCAGCTCAATCCCGTGCTGATCCAGGTGCCAGTCTATGAGGCCGAAGTCAGCGGCATCAAGGTGGGCGACACTGCCGAGGTGGAAATTCCCTCCCTGCAGAACAAGAAGTTTACGGCCACAGTTACTGAGATCTCCTGGGTCTCCACAGATATGAACGTGGGCAACCCCTCCTATTATACTGTGGAGCTGACTGTGCCGAATCCGGAGCTTGAGCTGAAGCCCGGTTTCAAGGCTGTGGTGCGGTTTGGCGGGAGCAGGTAAGCCGCCTCCATGAAGCTGAAAAGCATTCCCCGGCGGCTGGGCTATGTTCTGGGCGCACAGTGGACGCGCGATCTTTCCTGGACCATCTTCACCATTCTGCTGGCCCGCCACAGTAAAGACATGCTGGGCCAGATCATGCTGGCCCTGTCGTACGGGTATCTGGTAAAAACCATTGCCGATGTGGGCCTTAACGACTTTCTGCTCTCCACCTTTGCCCGGCGCGAGAGCCGCCCGCGCGCGCTGCTCGGGGAAGTGACCTGGCTCAAGCTGGCCATTTTGCTGACTGCGCTCGGCGTCACCTGGCTGATCACCGGCTGGCAGGGCTATACGCCCGAGCTGCGCCTGATCGTGCTCTGCATTGCCGCGGGCCTGGGGCTTGACGGGGTCAGCGATTCCTTTTTCGCGCTTTGCCAGGCCCGGGGCCGCCAGGATGTGGAAATGCGCATCCGCGTGCCGTCCTCGCTGATCGGCATCGGCTACGGCATTGTCTGCGTCCTGCTCAATGCTCCGCCCATTTTTATTGCCTTGTACAAGCCCGTGGAATCCTTGCTGTGCATCATCCTTGCCCTCGCCGCTCTGGGGCGCAACCCCCTTGCGGGCATAGGGCTTGCGGGCATGCTGGATCTGGCCCGGCAGATGAAAAGCGGCCTGATCTTTACCTGCATGGCCGCCTGCGCCATGTTTTACAACAAACTCAACGTCTTTTTTCTGAAGCAATACGGCGGGGATGCCGCCGTGGGCGGCTACAGCGTGGCCTGGGAAACAGTGGAAGGCCTCTCGGTGCTTGTTTCCAGCGCCCTGCTCGGCAAGGTCATCTTTCCCCTGCTGGCCAGATTCTGGCAACAGGATCGCGAAATCTTCCGCCGTCTGGCCGGGCAGACGGCCCGATCGCTGTGGGCCGCCTCCCTGCCGATCATTTTTTTGATCTGCGTGGAGAGCGATCGTTTTCTGCCGTTGATTTACGGGCCCAATTACGCAAGCGCGGTCACGGCCCAGCAGTTGCTCACGCCCTGCCTTGCCACGGCTTTTTTGCACAATCTGGCCGCCTACGCCATGATCGGCATGCGTCGGCAAAAACTTCTGCTCTGTTTTTATCTCAGCGGCCTGGCCGTGAACATCGTCTGCTGCATAACGCTCATTCCTTCCATGCCCCTTGAAGGCGCCGCGCTCTCCCTGACCTTTACCAAGGTTTGGGTGGCCATTCTCACAGTCAGTTTTTTTCAGTGGGCGGCCAGACCCATGAGTCCGGGGCAGTGGGCGCTGATGCTGGGCGCGGCGGGTGCAAGCCTGGCGTTATGGTGGGGCGTCGGCCTTGCGCTGCCGCGTGAAGCCGCAGAGCTGGCCGGTCTGCTGCCCCTTCTGGCCTTGTTCTGGCTTTGGCGGCCGCCGCCGCCCTTTGAAGAGGAGGCCGAGCCGCAAGCGGCGTGAGTTTGCCGGGGCAGACCCTGGTGGCGATGGCGCGCCGCGCGTGGCATTGACGCCTCGCCTCGTCTGCTTTACATTTTCGGCAGACATGATTGAAGGCGGAAGTGTCGGATCGCTGCACGCGGCTTTTCCGAAGTATTGGCGTCGTGAATTTGCCGTATGCGGCACGATGACTATGCCTTGCCGGCAGGCGGCACACGCCACGCTGTTCTGCTCCTGAAATGTTCACGGTATGTTCTTTCACTGCCCGGCCAGAACCTGTTTGAACATTGATCACGTTTTGTGACTGCGGTCGCACTGGAAGGATAGATCGGTTATGGACAGTCGTGGGCATCGTCGCCGCTTTTTGAAGTGCGCCGCGGGTCTGGCCCTTGGCGGCGCTTTGCCGCTCGCTCCGGGCAAAGCCCGGGCAGCCGGCAAGGATCTGGCCACACTCATTGACGTGGATGCCTGCGTGGGCTGCGGCCAATGTGTGCAGGCCTGCCGCAGCCGCAATCTTGAGCGGATTCCTCTGCCGGTGAAACCCATTCCGCAACCCTATCCGCAATGGGTGCGCGTGAGCGACTGGTCTGAGCGGCGCGGCATCATCGATCGCCTGACGCCCTATAACTGGCTGTACATCCAGTCCTGCACCGTACAGACGGAGCAGGGCGAGCGCAGGGTTTTTCTGCCCCGGCGCTGCATGCATTGCACAAATCCCCCCTGCGCCAATCTCTGCCCCACCGGCGCGGCCCGTCAAAACCGGAACGGCGCGGTATATATCGATCATTCCGTGTGCATGGGGGACGGCCAGTGCGACCGCGCCTGCCCCTGGCTGATTCCCAGGCGCCAATCAGGGGTTGGGGTCTACCTTGAGCTTGCGCCGCGGTATCTGGGCAACGGCCAGATGTTCAAATGCGATTACTGCCGGGAATTGCTGGCCCAGGGCAAGCCGCCTGCCTGCGTGGCGGCCTGCCCCCATAAGGCGCAAAGCATCGGGCCCCGCGCGGCAATGGTGGAAAAGGCCAAAGCCCTGGCCGACGAGCGCGGCGGCGATATTTTCGGCCTCAAGGAAAACGGCGGAACCAATGCTTTGTATGTCTCCTCCCTGCTTTTCCGGGATATAGAGGCGGCTCTGCTGCGTGAGGAACAGATCGGACCCGGACGGCCCAGCATGCGCCCGGCGGGCGCCAGCATGGAGCGCGAAAACCGTTTGCTGGGCGCCGTGTTGCTGGCTCCGCTGGCCGGAGCGGGCCTGGCCTGGGTGCGCACCTGGCGGGAAAAACAGAAAAAGCGCAACGTATGACGCAACGCCCCAGGCTTTTCTCATCTTTTTTCAATCTGCTGTGGTTCGCCGCCGTGCTGGCGGCTGTCTTGAGCGGCCTGGCGCATCTGCCCGTGGCCCATCGTTGCGGCATCATGCCTGTCTGGCGCTCGTCGCCCACAGTGGCGCATTATTGGTCCGCGGCCGCGCTCCTGCTGCTGGGCGCATACGCTGCCGTGGTCTGGTGGCGTCTGGGACGGCGGGAATACGCCCTGACCCGTTTCGGCCTGGTCCGGGCCATCTTGCTGGGATTTTTGGGGATCAGCGGCATAGTCCTGATCCTGCATAACCTGCCGGGATTTTCCGTGTACGACTCCACCTATGCCCTGATCAAGCTGGGGCACCTGTTCTGCGTTCTTGCGCTCTTCCCCCTGGTATGTATGCGTCTGCTCCTGCGCGGGCAGTGGCTCAGGCTCCGGAGCGCGGCAGAACCCCGCCGCAAACGCCGGGCCCGCCCCTGAAAGCGGGGCTGCGGCCGTTGTTCGCTCAGGCCGGGTCGGTATGCCGGGCCGCTTTAGAGCATTTTCAAAGTGAAATTGCTCTAAGCTGCCCGCAGGCGGCCTTGATGTCCTGCCCTTTGCTTTTGCGGATGATGGCCGTTATCTGCCGTTTCCAGAGATATTGCTCAAAAGCCAGAACCCGCGCTTCGTCCGGGGCGGCGTAGGGCGCGCCTTCAGCCGGGTTATAGACGATAAGGTTGAGCTTGCCTTTGCCCCTGCCCATGCCGTGGATCAGCCGGGCCAGCTCCCTGGCCTGTTCCGGCCCGTCATTGATGCCGCCAAGCAGCAGATATTCAAAGGTGATCCGTTCCCGCGTCTTCAGCGGGTAGGAGTCGAGCGCGGCCAGAAGTCGATCCAAAGGCCAGCGCGCCGCCTTGGGCATGATTCGGGCCCGCAACTCCTGCGTGGGCGCATGCAGGGACACGGCCAGATAGGCCAGACCGCTTTCGCCCAGCTCTGCCAGGCCTTTTTCAATGCCGCAGGTGGAGACCGTGATCCGGCGCGGCGAGAAATTGAGCCCCTTGTCGTTGTTCAGGCTGCGCAGGGCGCGCATGACTTCCGTGAGATTGAGCAGGGGCTCGCCCATGCCCATGAAGACCAGATTGCGCAGTATGGGCCAGTCCGGCCGCTTGTCGCCGAGATGCTCGCGGGCCACCAGAATCTGACCGAGGATCTCGCCCATGCTCATATTGCGCTCAAAGCCCATTTGGCCTGTGGCGCAAAAGGTGCAGCCCATGGCGCAACCCACCTGGGAGGAAAGGCACTGGGTCCAGCGCCGGACGCCCTCGCGTGAATCCGAGGGAATCAGCACGGTCTCCACCAGCGCGCTGTCCTCCAGGCGGAGCAGAAACTTGGTGGTGCCGTCCCGGCTTTCTTCCAAACCGGCGATCTCGGGCCAGGAAATGCGCGCCGTTGCGGCAAGGCGGGCACGGCAGGCCTTGGAAACATCGCTCATGTCCGCAAAGTCACGGGCCATTTTTTGCCAGATCCACTGCCAGACCTGCACGGCCCGGAATTTGGGCTCGCCCAGCTCATTCTGCATCCAGGCAGTGAGCTCGGGCAGGGTGAAATTGAGAAGATTGATCATGCTTGATCCTGCCCGACGCGCACGGCCCAAACCGCGGAACCCCGGAAGCGGCCATGTCTGTGGAATAAAATCAGGCTGTCCGGGAGAAAGTTCAAAGATGTCAGGGTGCCCTCAGCACGCCTGTGGGTCAGCCCACGGACTTGCGCGCATAGGCCCGCACAAAATCCACGGCGGATTCCAGGTCCGTGACTTCGCCCGCGATCTGGGCCTGCAAGAGCGCGTCGCGGATCACGCCGACCAGAGGGCCGGGAGTCAGGCGGGTTTCGCTCATAATCTCATTGCCGTTCAGAAGCGGTTCCAGCATCTGCTCCGGCGTTTCGGCCCGATCCAGGTATTTCATATTGTGATTGAAGGAGGTGTAGCTGCCGTCGCGGGCCTGAATGTCGGCGCGGGACATGGCGATAAGCCGGGGGTATTCGTCCAGGGCCTTGAAGCGGCGTATGCCCCTGTCCGTCAGCATAAAGTGAAAACGCATGTGGTGGTTGACCAGATGGCAGAGCAGGTCAATGTCTTCCTGCGCGAAGTGCAGGCGGCGGAGTATCTTGCGCGTGACCTTGGCCCCGACCCGGTGGTGCTGGTAGAACGTCCACTGGCCGTCGAAGTATTCGCCGGTATAGAGCTTGCCCACGTCATGAAAGAGCATGGCCATTGTGCCCAGCCAGTCATAATGAAAGCCTTCCTCCGGGTAATGCCGCATGCATTTCAGGGTGTGCTCGAAAACCGTTTCCTCCTCGCCGTTCTTGTCGCGTTGCTGGCGGATGCAGGAAAGCGCCGCCACTTCAGGAATCAGACCTTGCAGGATGTGCGCGTCATACAAGAGGCGCACGAAACGGTACATGGACTCCGCAGCCACCTTGCGCCATTCGTCCATAATGTCCGTGGCCGGCACATAATCCAGCACGCGCGCTGAAGCCCGCACAATGGCCAGCCAGGTATTGGGCTCGATGGGGATGTCGTAATTGGCCGCAAAGCGCAAAGCCCTGATAGCCAGAAGATAGTTGTGGCGCAGGGTTTCGTCGGGCAGACCGGCAAGGCGGATGGCTCCGCCCTTCACGTCCGCAAAACCCTCATACGCGTCGCCGCTGGGCGCGGGGCTGCCGAAGCCGGTCATGCGCAGTTGCCGCCGCTCCCCGGGCTCCAGCATGGCCGCCATGCTGGGCGTGATGCGCAGCAGGGAAAGCTCGGGGTGACCGGCATCCGCCACTTCCAGGGGGTAGAAGCGGAAAAGTATCCCGTTTTCCTCCATCTCGGCCATGGCGCGTTTTTCCGACTCCATGCGCGCCTTGGGAAAGAGCTTGATCAAGGTATCCATATCCGGCTCGCAGCCGATGTCAACAGCCGGTTGCGCGGCTTTTTGCAGCAAAGCTTCCTGCAGGGGGGCGTTGATCACATGCGCGTCATAACCGTTGCGCAGCAGGGTTTTGCAGATGATGATAGCTTCCTTCAGCGCGTTCTGCATCATGGGCTCCTAGAACATATTGCCTTTAAAACGCTGCACAGGGTACAGCGCGCCGCCATGCGGCGTTGCTTCCGGGAAAAATCGTTCCCGGAACGACATCTTTGAAATTTGTAAAATTTCAAAGGTAATCCGACCGAGAGCATGGTAAAGGTGAAAATGCTCTGGCGAAAAAGGAAAGACGAGATGGCTCAGTATGCACAGGCCGGGGCCTGAAAGTCAAGCATGTCGCATTGTTGGCAGCGAATCCCCCGCGCAGGGGAGCGGATGCGGGGAACTTTTGGCGCAGCTCTTCACAGAGCGTTTTGCTAATGAAATTAGCTAAACGCTCTGGCGACAGCGTTAGCTGGCGCCCGCGCCGAATGAGCGTCCAGACCGCGTTCTGGACGCGAAATGATGGCAGCGAATTGATTGAAAATGAATATTTTCAATCAAAAAATGCTCTAGCCGGGGTATAACCTAAAATATCTGCCAATTGCCTGGCTGTTGCTTTTCCATCAAGATACGCATGAACAGCCTTGGTTCGGATTTCTTCAGATGCAAATTTCATCTCTGCAATCTAAACGATTTTTAAATAAAATAAAAGTCAAATTGCTCTAGAGGCGCACGCGGGCCGGGGCAGCAAAAACGCCCCGCGCTTTTGGCGCGGGGCGTTGTGGAAGCTCATGCGGCAGGAACCGTCAATCTCCGAAATGCCCGCTTTCTTTCTTGACCGCCAGGGCGATCTTCCAGAGCAGGGAAAGCACCAGCGCGCCCACGGCATAAACGCCCAGCGCCACCACAATTTCCTTGAGCGTGGGCATATACGGCGTGATGGCCTCAAACATATTGGGCGTAAAGCCGCCGATAAGCAGGCCCAGGCCCTTGTCGATCCAGGTGGCGGCCACCAGCATGATCAGCGCCACGGGCATCAGCGGGCCGGTGCGCCATTGCGGCGGAATCAGGAGGGCCAAAGAGGCGAAGGCCATGATGACCGCGGCCCACATCCAGTAGCTTACCCAGGCCAGATGCCCGCCGTGCCCGGCGAACAGGAAGAGCATGGGCTCCATGTGGCCCGGAATCTGGCTGTAAAAGGCGGTGAAGAGCTCAAGCAGATAGAAGAAGACGTTCACGCACATGGCGTAAACAATGATCGTGGCCAGAGTCCTGACGGCTTCCCTGCCCGGCTCGAAGCCGGTCAGTCGCCGCAGCAGCAGCATGAGCAGCAGGAGGATGGCCGGACCGGAGCAAAACGCCGAGGACAAAAAGCGTGCGGCCATGATTGCCGTCAGCCAGTAGTGACGGCCGGGAACGCCCGCATAGAGGAAGGCCGTGACCGTGTGGATGGAAAAGGCCCAGAGAATGGAAAGGTAAACCAGCGGCTTCACCCATTTGGGCGGTTCCACGTCCCGCAGTTCGGCCTCCAGAGTGACCCAGCCGATGACGATATTCAGGCAGAGATAGCCGATCAGCACGATCATGTCATAAAACATGACCGAATTGGGCGTGGGATGGAGCATGACGTTGAGCATGCGCTGGGGCTGCCCCAGATCCACCACGATGAACAGGGCGCAGATGACCACGGCCGCCACGGCCATGAACTCGCCAAAGATGATTATGCGCTTGAATTTCTTGTAGTGGTGGAAATAGGCGGGCAGCACCAGCATCACGGCCGAGGCCGCCACGCCCACGAAGTAGGTGAACTGCGAAATGTACAGGCCCCAGGACACATCACGGCTCATGCCGGTGATGGCCAGGCCCGTCTGCAATTGCTGCCAGTAAACAAGGCCGCAGCCCGCGATGACGCAGAGCAGAAAGAGCAGCCACACATAATAGGTCTTGGGACCGGTGAGCAGTTTTTCAAGCATGGCCTGTTCTCCCTAGATAAGGTAGTAGACGCCGGGTTGCGTGCCCAGGTTGGGTTTGCGGCGTATACTGTAATTGGCGGCCAGGGCCTGACGCACCGTTGAGTTGGCATCTTCCAGATCCCCGAAGAGCAGCTTGCCCCGCGAGGCCTCCACGCAGGCGGGCATCTTGCCTTCGGCCAGGCGCTCCACGCAGAAGTTGCATTTTTCCACCACGCCGATCATGCGCGTGGGAAAGGCCGGGTTGGGCACGGGATTGGGCAGGAACTGGCGCGGATCTCTGAAGTTGAAGGAACGCGCGCCGTAGGGACAACCCGCCATGCAGAAACGGCAGCCGATGCAGCGGTGATAGTCCATGGCCACAATGCCGTCTTCCATCTTGTAGGTGGCCTGCGTGGGGCAGACCCGCACGCAGGGCGGGTTGCTGCAGTGATTGCAGAGCAGCGGATAACTGGCCTGGCGCGTTCTGTCGTTGATGTGCGCGTTCATGTCGTCCGGGAAGGCATGGGGGTAACTGTCCAGCCAGAGCCATTTGATGTTCTGATTGCCGGGAATGTGCGGCACGTTGTGGGCCGTGTGGCAGGCCTCGATCAGCGGTTCGTAGTCTTGCGGGCCCCGGAACTGGCGCGTGTCGATGACCATGGCCCAGCGTTTGGCGGTCAGGGATTTTTCATTCCGCACATAGCGCCCGGGCGCAATCTGGGCCCGGGCCGTGCCCGCAAGGCCGGTGAGGGCCGCCATCCCGCTGCTCAGGGCAAAGGCCGACAGCCCCGCCACTTTCAAAAAGCTTCTTCTGCTCCTGTTCATCACTTGCCCTCCGTGGGAATAATGTGGCAAGTCCAGCAATAGGGATAGACGCTGTTGGCCACGTGGCACTTCTCGCAGAATTCCTTGTAGTTGGTGTGGCACTTCATGCAGGTGTTCTGCAGGCTGATGGTCCACTTCCTGCCGTCCCTGGCGGAGACATAGACGCGATTTTCCTTGCGCAGGGCCTGATCGCGCCACTCGTCGAGCAGGCGCATATGCTGGGCGCGCATGAATTCCACATCCTCAATGCAGTTCTTTTCGTCCTTGGGCAGCACTACGCCGGGATTGGTGTAGGATTGCCCCAGAAAGCTCATCCAGAACGGAGAGGTGAACAGGATCACAAAGATGACGATCCCGATAATGACAGCTTTGGCGTTATACATTTATTGGCCCTCCCCCTGCGCCCGGGGCGCATCCGCCGGGCTTTCCTCCGGCTCGTCCTCCGCCACGCCGGGCAGGTCTTCCTGGCGCAGATTCATGGTGCGCTTGCTCTCGCCCTTCATGACCAGGGCGTTGCCGACGAGCTCGTGCAAGCCGCTCACCGAAACCCCGGGAGCCCAGTAATCGGCCAGCGGCGGCAGGGTGGCGCGGTCGATGGCGCAGACGCAGGCCATGTGATTGACGCCGTATTTCTGCTGCACATAGCGCAGGGCGTTGCCGCGGGGCATGCCCGCGCGCATGCGCAGTTCCATGATTTCCTCGGTGTTCAGGCCCGACCCCGCGCCGCAGCAGAAGGTCTGCTCGCGGATGGTGTTTTCGGGCATTTCCACGAAGTTGTTGCAGACGGCCTTGAGCACATAGCGGGGCTCCTCAAGCAGGCCCATGCCGCGCGCAGGGTTGCAGGAGTCGTGGAAGGTGGTGACCAGATAATCGTTGCGGCTCGGGTCCAGCTTGAGCTTGTTGTGGTGGATCAGGTCGGCCGTGAACTCGGCAATGTGGACCATCTTGGTGGATGCGGCATTGCCGAACACCGTGCCCGTGATGGGCGAGACCGGAATTTCCATGTTGGACGGAGCAGGACCGTTGTAGGTGTCCATGTACTGATTGATCACGCGCCACATGTGCCCGCACTCGCCGCCCAGTATCCATTTGACGTTCAGGCGGGCGGCTTCGGCGTACATCTTGGCGTTGAGCTTCTTGGCCATGTTGAACGAGGTGAAGGAACCGAAGTTGCCGCCTTCCGAGGCATAGGTGGAAAAGGTGTAGTCCAGATCCAGCTCGTGGAAGAGCAGCAGATAGCCCATGAAGGTATAGATGCCCGGGTCCGCGAACACGTCGCCCGAGGGCGTAATGAAGAGGATCTCGGCATTCTTTTTGTTGAAGGGCGTCTTGGGCCGGATGCCGGTCACGGTTTCGCAGTCGTCGGCCAGCATTTCCACGATTTCCACAAAGGAGTGGGGCTGGATGCCCAGATGGTTGCCCGTGAAACTGCAATTTTTGACCGGGTCCATGATCCAGTGAATGCCCAGGCCCACCTCATGCAGCAGCTCGCGCACGATCATGGTGATTTCGGCAGTGTCGATGCCGTACGGGCAGTACAGGGAGCAGCGGCGGCATTCCGTACACTGGTAGGCGTAGTAGAAGAGCTCCTTGACCACGCTCATGTCCCAGCCGCGCGCGCCTGCTTTTTTGCCCAGAATTTTGCCGAGCATGGTATGGTCGCGGCGGTACAGCGAGCGCAGCAGTTCGGCGCGCAGCACCGGCATGTTTTTGGGGTCATTGGTGCCCAGGAAAAAATGACACTTGTCCGCACAGGCGCCGCAGCGCACGCAGATGTCCATGAAAAGCTTCAGCGAGCGGTGCTTTTCCAGCCGCTCGGCAAAAGCGTCGCAGAGGATCTTTTCCCAGTTTTCGGGCAGATTCCAGTCTTCCGCGGCCGGATCCCACTCGTGGGGATTGGGCATATGCAGAAGTTCCATGGTTTCCTTCTTGGCCGGGTAGCAGAAACTGCCCGGCGTGAATTCCGGCTTGGTGTCGAGCCAGCTTTTTTCCGGAAAAGCCGGACGGCTGGCCACAAGCATTTGCGGCGTAGGTAACTTTGCCATGATTACGACTCCTTACTCGGCGGCCTTGTCGGGTTGCTTTTCCAGCGGCAGGCCTGCTTCGGCCATGGCGTCGCGGTAGGCATCCTCGTATTCGGCGTAGGTGAAGTACTGCTTGGGCGGATTCCAGGGATTGATGTGCCGCACCCGCCGTGAATTATTGGCCATGTTGCGGGTGGGGCTGAAGAACACGCCCGGCATATGCGCGAGCTTGGAGAAGGGGAAGTAAATCAGCAGCACGCTGACCAGGGTAAGGTGCACGAAGAACATGGCATTGATGCCCTCGGGCGCTACGGGCGCAAAGTGCGCCAGACTCATGATGAACACCTTGACCTGGGCGATTTCGGTCTTGTCGAAGTAGCGCAGGCAGAGGCCCGTGCCCACGATGCCGATCAGCAGCCAGAGCGGGAAATAGTCATTGAGCAGGGAGAGGTAGCGCAGGCGGCGATTGAAAAGCCGCCGCCCCAGAAGAAAGAGCAGGGCCACGAGCACCAGGCCGCCGGTCCAGTAAAAGCGCGGCGAGCCCACCTGCATGATCCCGTCAATGGATTCCAGAAAAGTGACGGCCGCGGGCACCGGCTCCACGAAGAAGCGGAAATGGCGGATGAAGATCAGCAGAAAGCAGTAGTGGAAGAGCAGGGCGAAAAACCACAGCCACAGGGAAGAGTAATAGATGTTGCGCGGCCCGTTGCTCACGGGATCGTTTTCGCGCACGTCGGCCACGGTATTGCGGAACAGGGAGCGGAAGAAAAAGACTTCCAGAAACATGCGCTTCACCACGCCCCAGGTCGTGCTGGGACAGTCGATCTTGTTCTGCCTGATGAAATCAAGTGACTGTTCCTGCCCGCCGGTGGTGGGAATGCGGAAGGGCACCGGCGATTTGGCCCAGTAGACCATGCGCCAGACCATGCCGACAATAAAGACGACCGCCGCCACATACGGCAGCGCCACGCCGAACAGGGTGGCGAACCCTGCGGCCGCTCCCGCCCAGGCGACGGCTCCTGTGAGCAGCACCAGCAGTAATGATGAAAACATTCCCTACCTCACTTCCACTAAAGTTGTCTCAAAAGCCCCCAGCGGGCTTTTGAGAAGAACATTCATTCCAGGCGACTTGCACCGCGCCATGCCCTGGCGGCGTCAGCGCCCCTCCGTGCCGGATGAGCCGGGCGGATCGGACGGGCCGTTCTCCAATTTCTGCGCCCAGCGCGCCAACTGCGCGTGCTGGTTGCGTATTTCCTTGATGCGTGATTCCGCGAGGGTTTCACGCGCCGCAACATAGATGTCAAACGCCAGCAGCGTCAGGCTGTCCAGACGCGATTCCGCCTCCAGATAGGCTTCAAGCTCGCCTTGCGCTGCACACAGAGGCAAAAGGCGCTGCCGCAAAATGGGCTTCATGAGATAAAACACGCCGAGACCCTGACTGGGCAGGTATTGCTGCACGGCGCGCAGTTTGACGAAACGCTCCAGCGCGCCCTTCACCGTTTTCATGTCCACGTCTTCGCCGGCCACGGCATCATAAACCGCCGCCGCCGCCGCCTTGGTCATGTGCGCCACGGGATTGCCGAAAGGGTCCTCTTGTGTGCGAAGAAAACCTGTTGTTTCAAATGGATACGTCGAATAGACCGCCTCTGTCCAGAGGCGTGCCACTTCCTGTCTATGGCTGCGAAAAAGTTCCAGTGCGTTCATGCGTACCACGGAGGGGGTGTAAAGATGACCTTCTCATATAAGGGGGAAGGAGGAAATGCGTCAAGTCCTCACCCGCATTTACGCCAGGGCTGACGCATCTGACCAGAGCGTTTTGCTCATGAAAGTAGCTAAACGCTCTGGGCGACAGCGTTAGAGCAATTTCACTTTGAAATTGCTCTGGCGGCCGCGGGAGCGGACGCCCGCGCCGAATGAGCGTCCAGACCGCGTTCTGGACGCGAAATGATGGCAGCGCCGCTTTTGAAATTGAATAATTTCAAAAGCAAAATGCTCTAGCTGGCGCCCGCACCAAACGAGTGTCCAGACAGCGTCCTGGACGCGAAATGATGGCAGCGAAGTGATTGAAAATGGATATTTTCAATCAAAAAATGCTCCAAAGAGAAGCATGCCCTGTCGTTTTGCATCTGAAATTTCGTCATTGCCGTGAAAAACATGTATCCGACCGGGTACGCCTGTCAGGGGCAGGGCGTGGGACCGCCGCACTGGCCCGCCACCTGTGGCTCCAGAGGCAGGGTCGCGTCCGCGCCGGGCTGGGGCGGGACTGCGGAAGGGCGATCCGGCATGGGCGGCTCGGCTGAAAACGGGGGCGCCGGGGCCCGGGGCGGTGTCGCCTGGCTGCGGGGGGAGCTGTGTTTGCTCTGTTTGACAAGCATGGCGGGCAGGCCATGATATTCAAAGAAGGGCACAGTCTGCGCGTCGGAGGAAAAGACATGGGCTTTGTTGCGCAGCATTCTGAAGCGCAGCCACAACAGATCCGGGCTCCAGGCGGCAAGGCCCGAGGGACGCGCGACTTCCTGGGACTGGGCCAGGGCTTCGGCCAGATTCATGCCCGTGTCCAAAAGACGGCGCATGCTGGCTACTTTGTAGATATCGTTATCATTTTCCGCCAAGGGATAAAAAGCCACGTCCACATGGCCGGAGAGCAAAGCCACGCCTTCGCGGCAGCTCGGGCAGGAGGGCGAGAAAAACATGCGCACCGAAGCTTCGTCGCCGTTTTCGGTGATGGGCCAGAGCGCGGCCTGGGAGCGGGCCACTGCGCCCACATTGACAATAAACAGCGCGGCCCAGACCCAGAGCAAAAGAGAACGCCGGGCCCGGGGCTCGCGGCCGCGTCCGGCCCGGGCCTCGGCCTGCCGAAAACTCAGATAGCTCAAGGCAAAAAGCACGGCTGCCACCAGGCAGCTCACGCACGGCGCGGTGAGCGCCATGAGCAGAAGCAGGCAGGTGTCGCCCAGCAGCGCGAGCCCGGCAACCGCCCGGCCCAGGGTCGCCGCGCCCAGCAGGGCCGTCAGAGCCAGGAGGGCAAAGGTGGCGCAGCCTGCCCACCAGAGGGAAATGCCGCCCAGGGTGAAGTCCTGGTACAGGGAACAGCCGGCAGTCACACAAAAGTTGACGTCGTTGCCGAAAGCGCTCCAGATGCAGAATGCCGCGCCCAGCAATGCGATGCACAATGCGCCGGTAACTATGTCGCGAGGTCGGTTCATGAGCCACCTGTAACCGGATTTCGGGCGCGTGCGCGCCCGGCAGCGGCCGCTGCGGGTCGCTTTTGTGAAAAAAATTCCCGCAAGAAGCTCAGGCCAAAAAGTATGCAGTATATAGTCTCTTTTTTATGCTTCGTAAAGCGCAGGGCTCAGGGCTGATGTATCTTCTGCGGCAGCCTTGGCTTCGCCCTGCCAGAGCGTTGCGCCAGAGCCGAATGAGCCTGAAAACCACGCTTTTCAGGCGTTTGTCCCGCTTGCGGGGAAATGATGGCAGCGCCGCTTTTGAAATTGAATAATTTCAAAAGCAAATGCTCTAGAGCATTTTCTCTTTGAAAATGCTCTGCTGACGCGAAAGCGGCAGCCGCCGCAACGCGGCGTACATTCAGGCGAAAACCGCGTTTTTCGCCTGAATGCCACCTTTGACTTTCATAAAAAGTCAAAGGTAATCTGCTCTATGAAAAAGGACGCCCTTCAGGGCGTCCTTTTTCACAGGTCACAAGCAGGCCGCTGCTACATGGTGGAACCGGCGGCGGCGCGCTGCATCTTGATTTCAACCTTTTCGGTCAGGCCGGAATAGTACTCCCGCAGAATGGCGAGCACTTCGTCACGGCCGAAGTGATCCGGCACTTCCGCGCCTTCGGAGAGCATCTTGCGCAATTTGGTGCCCGAGAGGATCACGCGATCTTCCTTGCTGTGCGGGCAGGTGCGCATGGAGGCCATGCCGTCGCACTTTTTGCAATAGAAGGTCCAGTCGATATTCAGGGGCTGGCAGAGCAGGCGCTTGCCGTCGTCGTCAGGCACGGGCATTTTGCGGAAGATCTCTTGGGCCTCAAACATGCCGTAGAAGTCGCCCACGCCCGCATGGTCGCGGCCCACCAGCAAATTATTGATGCCGTAGTTCTGGCGGAAGGTGGCGTGCAACAGGGCTTCACGCGGCCCGGCATAGCGCATGTCCAGAGGATAGCCGGCCTGGATCACGAATTTTTTGACAAAGTATTTTTCCACCAGGGTGTCGATGCACTTGACGCGCACTTCGGCCGGGATGTCGCCGGGCTTGAGGGAACCCACCAGGGAGTGAATGACCACGCCGTCGCAGACTTCCACACCGATCTTGGCCAGGTATTCATGCGAGCGGTGCATGGGGTTGCGCAGTTGCAGGGCGGCCACTTTCTGCCAGCCGCGCTCGTCCATTTTTGCGCGCAACTGAGCCGGGGTCATGTACACGCCGGGGAACTTTTCGGGGAATTCGCCCTGCGAGAGCACTTTCACCGGGCCGGCGAGATTGTATTCCTTCTGGGCGAGCACCATTTTGACGCCCGGATGATCTTCGGGAGCCACTTCCCAGAATTTTTCCGAGTCGGGCCCTTCGCCCTTGAAGACCAGCTCGCATTCCCACTTTTTGTCGGCTTCGGTCATTTCATAAACTTCTTCCACCTTCATGGTGGCCATGATGTCGCCCTTGCGCACCAGGGCCACTTCCTGGCCGACCTTGAGGTCTTTGGCGTCCGCGGCGGAGATGTCGAGCGTCACCGGCACAGGCCAGAAGGTGCCGTCGGTGAGCAGCATTTTTTCGCAGACGCTCTTCCAGTCGGCTTTGTTCATGAAGCCGTTCAGGGGCGAAAAACCGCCGATGCCCATCATGATCAGGTCGCCTTTGGCGCGGGAAGAAATCTCGATCTGCTTCAGGCCGGCTGCTTTTTTCTTTTCATCTTCCAGGGCCTTGCCTTCCAGCAGGCAACACACCAGACCCTTGCCGCCATGCGGGGGTACCAGTTTGGACATCGCGAACTCCTCCGTGTTTTGGTTATGGAAGTCTCGCCGCGCCCGGCGGAAATGGTGACGCCGTCGCAGGAGTAGAGCAATTTCGACAGTTATCTTGTGAATAATCTAACAAAAAGTCAACTATCTTTCAGAATTTTTTACGGCTTCTTTGAATGTCGGAGCGGGCGGCGGGCGAAGCGCGCGGCGGAGAAGAGACGCGGGTTTTGCCCGGGAGGCGCGCAAGCCGGCGGTCGCGTGGCAAAGACGTCACGCAAAGCCGACCGCAAGATGAGAGCGTTTTGCTCATGAAAGCAGCTCAACGCTCTGGCAGGGCGAAGCAGTGCCCGCCGCGCGCGTCAGCCGTTGGCGGCTGTGCCGCCTTACGGCTGACGACAGCAGAGAAAATTGATTTGCGCCGTTGCGCGTCGGAGCGAGCGTTTCAAAAGCTCTCTGCTCCAAAGCATTTTCTCTTTGAAAATGCTCTGCTGACGCGAAAGCGGCAGCCGCCGCAACGCGGCGTGCATTCAGGCGAAAACCGCATTTTTCGCCTGAATGCCACCTTTGACTTTCATAAAAAGTCAAAAGTAATCTGCTCTAAAAGGGCACTTCATCCATGTTTGCAGCCTCTGAGGGGAAGGCGGGGCCGAGATCCTGATCCTGGCCCTGGCGATTCGGGGCCTGGCGCGGCTGCGCCTGCCCGCCCTGACTGCGCGGGGCTTCCCGGCGGGGCGCGGGCCCGCCGCCCGAGCCTGGGGCTGCGTACTCACCTTCGTAGCCGCCCGCACCGGCGTGCGCGCGGGGCGCGTCGCTCCTGCGATCCAGAAACTGCACGCGCTGGGCCTTGATTTCCGTGGTGTAGCGATCCTGACCCTGCTGATCCTGCCACTTGCGCGTCTGCAGGCTGCCTTCCACATACACCAGGCTGCCCTTGACCAGGTAGTTGGCGCAGGTTTCCGCCTGGCGCTGGAAGACCGAGACGCGGTGCCATTCAGTGCGTTCGACCTTGTTGCCGTCGCGATCCGTATAGGATTCGTCAGTGGCCACGCTCAGGCTGGCCACCGGCGCGCCGCTCTGGGTGTAACGCAATTCCGGGTCGCGGCCCAGGCGGCCGATGATCATGACTTTATTCAGCATGGCAATGCTCCGGGATAAGATATATCAGGCAGTGGCCTGGAGGGGTTGCCGGGCCGGGCCCGGCAACCTCAAAAAACAAATGCGGGTTCAGGCTGCAAAGGCTTGTTCCAGTTGATCCAGCACGTCTTCCAACTGGTCGCTCAAGGCATTGGCCTCGCGCGGCTGCCAGTCGGCCAGCGCCGCTTCAAGCTCTTTCTTCAGGCTTGCCGCCTTGCGGATGCCCGGCCCCATCACGTCCTGGCGGTTTTTGGACCATTTCATGAACGTCAGGCCTTCGTCCAGAGCGCGGACCATTTCCAGCACCCCGCGCTTTTCATGTTGGATGGGCACGCTGAACGCCAATTCCGTGAGTTGCGGCCAGAGTTTTTCCAACAAATCCTGATTCCAGGTCACGGCGCTGACCCGGATTTGCAGTGCTTTACCCATATTGCCTCCCGCTTCTGAAAAGATGCTTTTCAGAGCAGTGTCTTTTCGTGTTATGTTTTTTCCGCCCATTCCGTCTGCACGCGCATAATGACCTCCTGAATGGCCGGGAGCTGATCCGGCGGGCAGACGCCGATCAGGGGCGCGCCCACATCCATATTGTCATTGTACTTGAAGTAAACGGCGTAGATCACGCCGTCCGGCCCCGTGTAGGAGAGGGGCACCTCGCGCTTCATGCGCGACATGATAAAAAGTTCCATGCCCTCGCGCACGATCATGGAATGCGTGTCCGAGGCGCGGATTTTTTTATCTGCCTCGGGCGTGAAATAGTATTTGGCCCGCTCCGGCGCCCGGAAGAGATACAGGGCCCTTTGCAGGATGATGTGCTGCACCTCGTCGCGGGTGAGCATGTGGCGCAGCACGGCCAGCGGCGTGCCCGCTTCCACAAAGCGCCCCTCCAGCTCGGTGTGCACAAGGCTGACCGCGCCTTTTTCCGGCGCGCAGATGGGCTTGGGATTGCGCTCGCGCTCCAGGGTGGCGATCTGCGTGCCGGGCTTTTCCTTCCATTGGCCCTGGGGGCCCATGACCATCTCACCGGCCTTGACAGCGGCAAAGGTCACGCGCCCGGTGTGGGGCGTGCGGATGATGATCTCACGGTAGGGCGAGGCCTTGATTTCGTCCAGCAAGGCGGAAATGTCGATCATGGTATATCCGTACTGTCTGTGCGCCGAGATCTTCAGGGCTTCTTGCGGGCTCTGACGTATCGTGCGCGTCTTTGCAGAAAACCGGCTCTTTCCCTGTCGGCGGCGTCAGTTGATGGTTTCGCAAATGCGTTTGCGCTCGAAAGCACGAAGCTATTGCGCTGCCGATGCCCGGCAGAAGGCCGCCTGAGCCTGGCGGGGATCTGTCGTCGCTCCCGGATGCCCTCAATGCGGCAGCCGTTGGCGGCAGTGATTCTTTGGGCCATCTCTCCGTGACGCGCAGGCTTTCCGGAGGGCGCGCCCCGATACTACAAATTTCTGCCGTCGCTGGTCAACAGAGCGGGGCAGCCCCTGGCCCCGCAGGGCCGCAGGGGTGGCGCCAGCACCTGGAACGGCGGCTGGAATCCATGATTTGCCTACCGGTAATACAGATTCCTGCCGCCGATGGTGAGCAGGGCCTGCTTGAGATTGGCCCTGATCTGCCTCCGGTCCCAGATGCCCTGAATGTGCCCGCGCGAGAGCGCGCGGTAGGAGCGGTGGTATTTGGGCGGAATGTCCATGCCCGTGGTTTCCTTGATCACGCCCGGCCCGGCGAAACCGATGTTGGAGGAGCGCACCGCGAACTGATAGGGCGAACAGCCCAGAAAACTGGCCACCGGCCCGGCGAAAGAGTTCGTGTCGTAGAGCACCATGTACAGGCCGCCGGATTCAATGTAGCGGCGAACGGCCACGGTGCAGCGCGGCATCTGGATCACGCCGTGCGTGCCTTCCTGGATGCGGATGCCCGCCGTGCCGTGCACATACGCCAGGAAGGGGTAGCGCTTCTTCGCGGCGCGCTGCGCGGCCTCCACGAATTTGTAGCCTTCGGCGGCGCCCACCGAGCCGCCACGGAAGGTGGCCATGAACATGGCCACCACCATCTTGATGTTGTCGATGCGGGCCTCAAAGGTCATGCAGCCGCTCTTGGCCCCGGTTTTTTCCTGGGCGGCGGCGATCCGTTCGGAAAAGCCGGGAAAATCCAGAGGGTTGCCCGCTTCTATTTCGCTGTTGAATTCAAAGACCGAACCCAAATCAAAAACATTTTTCACATACCATTCGGGTTCCATGGGGAAATGGTAGCCGCAGTGGCTGCACACGCCCGCGAACTCGGCAAAAAGGTCCGGCCCCCAGAGATCCAGGCAGCCGTAGGATTCGCTGTTGGGACAGGTCAGCGTGCGATCAATCTTGTAGCGCGGCGAGAGATAGTTCCAGCGACGCCTGCGGGAATCGTCCACCCAGGTAGAGAGGGCGGTGAGCTCTTTGGCTTTGTTGTCCGCGCGGCTGGGCAGATTGCGGGTAATCTTGCGCCAGGGCGAGAGCAGGCGTTTTTTGTACATCTCCCACTCATTGTCGATCTCTTCCATCAGCGTGCGGATCTGGCGTTGATGCTTGCGGTAGAAATCGTACTTGAAGCTGACAAAAGGTTTGGAAAACCAGTCCCAGACGGCGGCGGCCTTTTTGGTCAGGAACGGCCGCCGGTCGCGCGCGGCCTGGCGCGAGAGACGCAGGAATTTTTGCTGGCGGCGTTCGCGCAGGCGATCTTTCGCCGCGGAGGAAAGGCCCCAGCGGATAAAGAGCTCGTCCAGATTGGCCTCGGGGTTGCGATGGCGGGAAAGCGCAAGCCCCCGGAAGACGGGCAGCTTGCGGGTGGAAATGACCACCTCGTCCGTGGCCCGGATAACTTCCTGCCGCAGAGAGCGGAAGAAGTCGAAGTGCCAGGGCCGCGCGCCCAGGGGCGGCTCCTGAACCACGCGATCGATGTAGCCGAAGCGCAGGTTGTCCTGAGCCGTGATTCTCAGGTTCCGGGCGCAGTGCTCAATAAGCTCGGGCGTGGCGCGCTGCCCGGATTTGAGGTGGCCTTCAATGGCCGCGGCCCCCTCCGGGGAAATGACCGAATAATAGCCGTGAGAGAGCATCAGACGCTTGTCCGCCAGGCCGATGGCCTCGGCCCCGCCGGAGCCGCCCTCGGAAATCACCGCCACCACGGGCACGCGCAGACCGGCCATGCCGTATATGTTGCGGGCGATCTGCTGGGCCGCGCCCGGATAATCCTCCAGAGGATAGGAGCCGGGCGTGAAAATATAGCAATGGATCGGGATGCCTTCCGTTTCGGCCACGCGCATATACTGCAGGGCCTTGGCATTGCCCCAGGGCTTGACCGAGCCGCCGTTGCGGAATTCCGCGCCGTGGCCCTTTTCCTGCCCGATGACCATCACCGACTGGGTGTATGTCTTCTTGCCCCGGCGGCGGGTGATCACCGCGCGGGCGATGAGCATGCTCGGGTCCAGGCTGTGCTCGTCCTGGCCGCCCACTTCGGTGAAATTGTCGTAGACGTTTTCCAGGATGTCGCGCAGGCACACGCGTTGGGGATGGCGCACGATGCGCACCCGATCCATGGGCGTGATGCTGCTTTCCAGGCGGCGCTCCACGTAGCTGAAGAGATCTTCGATGGTGGCGAGATCCGCATAGGGGTCTTCCAGCTCCCCCGCGCGGGAGCGCGCGGCAAAGGCCGTGAGCTTTTCTTCCAGCAGCTCCGCGTTGTCCTTGTGCTTGCCCGCGAAAATATCGCGCAGGTAGGTCAGCCGCTCGCGCAGGCTTTGGATGCGTTTTTCGATATTGTTGTCCATAGTTCGGCGCGCCTGCTAAACAGGCTTTGTGAGGTAATTGAAATAACTTGCGCTGCAATATACAGCGGCCAGGGGATTGTGACCGAGCATGCGGTCCTTGACGGCCAGCACCGTGGCCGGGGCTTCCAGATGGCGCAGGGCAAGGCTGTCATGGCCCACGCAGAGGCCCAGAAGCACATTGAGCTCGACCCGAGCGTCGTTCATCAGCTTTGCCTGAAGGATGGGGTTGCACATGGTCTCCGGCTGCTCCGGGCAGAGCAGGTCCTCGCCGCACAAGCCCAACTCGCTCTTGGGCACACGGCCCACCTTGCAGATCGCGGAAACTGTCTCAAGGCCCTGAGCCTGAAAAATTGCAGCCGTGGCCGCGGCCTCCTGGCGCAGGCCGATGCAGAAAACAAGACCCAGGCGGCGGTAGCGCATGCCTTTGGCAAAAGCCACAATTTCCATGATGCGCGGTCGGTTCGGCATGCGACCGCCTTGCGGCAACATGGTATAGCTTTTCCGTTCCACTATGGCGGCTTGCCTCGCCATCTGGCTGTTTTCAGGCTCGGCGCAGATCCTGCGGCATTCCTCGCTCAGCTCCGGGCGGCAGGCTGTGGGACAGTCCGGCGGATGTTTGCCGTCCGGCGCGCAGCAGAGCCGTTCCTCGCGCTTGAAGTGGCACTGGGCGCAATGGGGCAGGGGGAACGCGGGCATGGCCGACTCCTTGGATGCTAGAACCGCAGAATACGTTCGGTATTGGCCTTCAGAAAGTCCACATTGGATTTAAGGCCTTCGCCCGCGCCGTTTTTGCCCTCCAGCCGCAGAGAATCAAGGAAGGCCAGGCCGCGCTGCCTGGCTTGCGCGAGATCTTTGCCCCAGACGATGGCCAGAGCCAGATTGGGATCGAATTCCGTGGGTATCTCGTAGGGCTCCTTGTGCGGCACATGGGTCAGCAGGGTCAGCCAGGGCGCGTCCTTCCACTGAAAACGCTCAATGCGGCCCACCCAGGGCGTGAAATTATTGTCGGGATCTTCGGCGATCAGCCGGTATTCCACGCCCACGCCGTCAAAGTCGATATCTTCCTGCGCGTAGCCAAGGGGCTGGCCCAGGCCGGTGCGGATCTGCTCGGCGATCAGGTCAACGCCGTCCTTGCCCTTGATCCGGGAAATACGGGCCGAAACCCCGTTTTCCACCTGGATGCGGGTATTGACTTCCATGAGGAAGGGCTCGCCCTTGCGCGTGACGATCCATTCCCAGGTGCCCACATTGTCATAGCCCACCTTGCGGGCCATGGTCAGGGAATAATCCACGATGTCCGTAAGCACTTTGGCGGCGTCAAAGGTGTATTCAAGCGTGTCGGGCGCAAAACCCGGCGCGACTTCAATGCGTTTTTGCAGGCCTGTGGACTGGATGGAGCAGTTGCGCGTGCCAAAATGCACGGGATTGCGGCCCGTGCGATCCGAGACGATCTGCACTTCCAGGTGATTGAAGTCCGTGATCCGCTGCTCGATGAGCACGCCTTCATCCTTGAACTGGCGCAGGGCGTAATTGCGCACGCGCCGGTAGACCGAGCGGAACTGGTCCGGATCATAGACCTCCTCGATGCCCATGCCGCCCCCGCCGGCCGAGGCCTTGACCAGCACCAGCGGCCGCCTGATGCCCTGCTGGGTCTGAAACTCAAAGACGGTCTTGGCAATGCGCTCGGCTTCCAACTCATCATAAATGGGCCGATCCGAGCCGGGCACCGTGGGCACGCCCAGGCCGCGGGCCAGACGTTTGGTATTGATCTTGTCGCCCAGCTCGCGGATGATTTTCCAGGAAGGGCCGATGAAGATCAGCTTGCGATCGCGCTTGGTCACCCGGCGCGCAAAGCGGAAATCCTCGGCGAAAAAGCCATAGCCCGGATGCACGGCCGTGCAGCCCGCCTCGTCGGCCACAGCCATCAGCTCATTGGCGTCGTGATACGAGGCCACGCGGAACAGGCTTTTTTCTCCGCCTTCCTCACGGGCCAGGCGCACATGGCCCGAAGCCGCGTCCTCGCTGGTGTACACGGCGGCAAAAGCCACGCCCAGCTTGCGGCAGGCCCGCATGATCCGCATGGCGATCTCGCCCCGGTTGGCCACCAGCACCTTGTGCTCTTGCAGGGGAATGTTGTCCTGAACGTTGTCCAAGCTTCTCTCCGTGATAAGCCGCGCCTGAATCGTTTTGTTACTAAAAGGAGCTCAACGCTCTGGCAGGGCGAAGTCATGCCAGAGCGCGTCAGCCGTTGCGATCATGCCGTTTTACGGATGACGACGGCAGCGCCAGGCATGAGCGCAATGCAGCCGCAACGCGCGCCGTTCGGCGGCGACGCGCAACGCCTCCTCCGCCCTTGTGGGGCGGCAAGGCGCGGGCTATACTGGCGGCGTTTGGGCGCTTTTGCCAAAAAATTATTCAACGGCAAGAAGTACTGTTATGCAAAACTCGCAAGAAGTCCAGCGTGTCGTCGAAGCCTTGCGCGCGGCCCTGCCCGGGGGGGCCTCTGAAAAGGCGCCGCTGGGCCTGATCCTGGGCACGGGCCTGTCCGGGCTGACGGCGCGGCTCACGGATGCCTGTTCCGTTCCCTATGCCGACCTGCCGGGTTTTCCGCTCTCAAGCGTGGACTCGCATCAGGGGGCCTTTGTCCGGGGCCGTCTGGGGCGGGGCGAGGCAGGCGTGCCGGTTCTGGTGCAGCAGGGGCGCTGCCATCTGTATGAGGGCCGCAGCCCGGCGCAGGTCTGCATGGGCGTGCGGGTCATGGCCGGGCTGGGCGTCAGGACCCTGATCATCACCAATGCGGCCGGGGCCCTGAATCCGCGCTTTGCAGCCGGCGATCTGATGTGCATGGCGGATCTGATCAATCACACGGGCGTGTCGCCGCTCGCCGGCCCTAACTGCCAGGCCTGGGGCGAGCGTTTCCCGGACATGAGCGCGCCCTTTGATCCCTTTCTGCAGGCATTGGCCCTGCAAACCGCGCTCAAGCTGGGCATCCGCCTGGAGCGCGGGGTATATATCGGGGTGCACGGGCCGGAAATGGAGAGCCCGGCGGAAACCCGCATGTACCGCCAATGGGGAGCCGACGCCGTGGGCATGAGCACGGTTCTGGAAGTTATCGCCGCGCGCCATCTGGGCTTGCGCGTGCTTGGCATCTCCTGCCTTACCAACAAAAACCTGCCGGATTGCATGGCCCCGGTTCCGCTGGAGCAGGTTATTGCCGTGGCCTGCCGCGCCGGTGAAAAGCTGGCCCGGCTGCTTGAGGAACTGGCCGCCGCGTCCGGGCAGGGAGCGGACAACTGAAAGCCTTTGGCTGCGCGGGGCGGAGCGGCGCGTATTTTCAGCCCGCGCATGAGGCAAAGCCGGCGCGTTTTTACTTGAAAAAGCCGCTTTTTCAGTCTATGTTTAAAAATTCCCCTGAGGACAGGTGAAATCCTTCCGTCCCATTCCGACGTGATACTCAGCAAGGTTTATCATCATGCAGCATAACGACTCTCTGCGCAACGTGGCGATCATCGCCCATGTCGATCACGGCAAAACCACCCTGGTGGACGCCCTTTTCAAACAGAGCGGCGTGTTTCGCGCGGATCAGCATGTGGACGAGCGCGTCATGGACAATATGGATCTGGAGCGCGAGCGCGGCATCACCATTGCCGCCAAAAACTGCGCCGTGACCTGGAAGGGCGTGAAGATCAACATCATCGACACCCCGGGGCACGCGGATTTCGGCGGCGAGGTGGAACGCTCCCTGTCCATGGCCAGCGGGGCCATCCTCCTGGTGGACGCCTCGGAAGGCCCGCTGCCGCAGACGCGTTTCGTGCTGCGCAAAACCCTGGAAGCCGGGCTGCCCGTGGTGGTGGTGATCAACAAGATCGACCGCAAGGACGCCCGGCCCCGGGAAGTGCTCAATGAAATTTATGATCTCTTTATTGATCTGGGCGCCAACGAGGAGCAGCTGGAATTTCCCGTGCTCTACGCCATAGGCCGTTCGGGCGTGGCCATGAACGCTCTGGAAGACGAGCGGAAGGA
The DNA here is from genome assembly GCF_011039095.1 of Desulfovibrio sp. ZJ200. Taxonomy (NCBI): domain Bacteria; kingdom Pseudomonadati; phylum Thermodesulfobacteriota; class Desulfovibrionia; order Desulfovibrionales; family Desulfovibrionaceae; genus Desulfovibrio; species Desulfovibrio sp. ZJ200. The sequence continues at coordinate 47,836 of NZ_JAAKEH010000013.1, forward strand.
TCTTTCCCCGCTGTTTGAGGCTATTTTGACCAGAATTCCGGGCCCGGCCCATGATCCCGCGCAACCCTTCCAAATGCTCGTGGCGGATCTGGATTATTCGGATTATCTGGGACGCCTGGCCGTGGGCCGGATTATGCACGGCACGGTTTTCGCCAGGGAATCCCTGGCCTGCGTGGGCGAAGACGGGGAAGCCAGGCCCCTGCGCGCCACCAGACTTCAGGTTTACGACGGCCTGCAACTCCGCGAGGTGGAAAAAGCCCGGCCCGGCGATATTGTGGTGCTGGCGGGCATTGAGGATGTGACCATCGGCGACACCATCTGCACCCGCGAGAAGCCCAAGGCCTTGCCGCGCATCCGGGTGGATGAGCCCACCGTGGCCATGCGCTTCGGCATCAATACTTCGCCCCTGGCCGGGCGCGAGGGCAAGATCGTCCAGAGTCGGGCCATTCAGGACAGACTGACCAGGGAGAGCCTGCGCAACGTGGCCATCCGCGTGGAAGACACGGCGGATCGCGACGCCTTTCTGGTCAAGGGCCGGGGCGAGTTTCAGATGGCGATTCTCATTGAAACCATGCGCCGCGAGGGTTTTGAACTCTCCGTGGGACGGCCGGAGGTAATCCTGAAAAAAGACGCCGACGGCAGAACCCTGGAGCCCATTGAGCATTTGTATGTGGACTGCGACGAAATCTTCATGGGCGTGGTCACGGACAAACTGGCCCAGCGCAAGGGCCGTATGCTCAACTGCGCCAACAACGGCACGGGCCGGGTGCGGCTGGAATTTTCCGTGCCCTCGCGCGGGCTGATCGGCTACCGGGACGAATTCCTCACGGATACCAAGGGCACGGGGATCATGAACTCCTACCTTGAAGGCTACGAGGAATGGCGCGGCGACTTCCCCACCCGCTTTTCCGGCTCCATTGTGGCGGATCGGCCGGGCGCGGCCGTGGCCTATGCGCTCTTCAATCTGGAGCCGCGCGGCACGCTTTTTGTGGAGCCCGGGGACCCGGTCTACGAGGGCATGATCGTGGGCGAGCACAATCGCGACAACGATATTGACGTCAACGCCACCAAGGAAAAGAAGCTCACCAATCTGCGCGCCGCGGGCAAGGATGAAAACGTGATCCTCACCCCTGTGAAAAAAATGACCCTGGAGCGCGCCCTGCACTTTGTGCGCGAAGATGAGCTGGTGGAAGTCACGCCCCTTTCCCTGCGCCTGCGCAAGGTCGAGCTTTCGGCCCAGAAGCGCTATCAGATGGCGGGCAAGGCAGCCAGGAGCAAAAGCTGAGGCTTTTCCCCGCAGCCGGGGCTGAGCCCTTCGCCATACCTGCGCTGGAGGGCGGAAAGCGCATGGCTGGCCGCGCGGCAGACAACAGCCGTAGAGCGTTTTGCTAGAGCATTTTCACTTTGAAAATGCTCTGCTGACGCGAAAGCGGCAGCCGCCGCAACGCGGCGTACATTCAGGCGAAAACCGCGTTTTGCGCCTGAATGCCACCTTTGACTTTCATAAAAAGTCAAAGGTAATCTGCTCTGATGAAATCAGCCAGAGCATTTTTTGATTGAAAATGAATATTTTCAATCAAAAAATGCTCTACGGTTTGATGTAGGCAAAGCCCTCACGTTGCAGGCGCACCACTTCCACCAGGCCCGCGGGCGCCACCTCGCAGCCCTGCCAGAGCCGGGATCGTTCAATCTTATTATCCGCCAGGGCATTGGCGCACAGCCGGATTTCAAGGCCCTGTCGCATAAGCGGCACGGCCTGCTCGCGCAGTTCCGTATGCTCGTCGGTAAAAAGCCTCACTGCCGGGCCATTGGCCACCACAACCAGATGGAATGATTCGCCGGGCAGGGCTTTGCAGTAATTGGCCGCGTTTTTCAGAACCAGTTGCAGCGTGGCCGGCTCGCTGCTGTCGATATGCAGGCAGAGATCATAGTTCATGCTTTTTCTCCAGGACGTTTATACCAGTCCGCGCCAGAGAGCGCGGCATGAATCATGCTAGCAAAGCCCGCCTTCTTTGCCAAGCCGGGCCGGGCCACGAGAAAAAGCAAGTGTTGCAGCGCCGTTCTGTCCGGAGGCATGAAAAAGCGGCGCGGAGGAGATTTTGAGCCGTGTTGTTTGGCCAGGCTCGCGCATTGCAGCGCATTATAGCCGTAAAAGAGGCATCCTGTGAGAAGCAACGCGACTTTCCGCCTTGCGGATAAAGACGCTCCGGCATATATTGATTACACTATGCGTTACGCATTTTTCTCAGCTCAGACCTTGTGGGCACAGAAGCAGCCTGCGGGAAGGCATATAAGCCCTGCATGGCCGGCCTTGCAGGGGTTTTGCGTGATCTGCGCGCTTCTGGCCTGTCTGCTGCTGAGCGGCTGCGGGCTGTTGACCACGACCGCCGCGGACTCTGCCGGGAACATGGCCGCAGCCGAGCCGGAACTGGACCCGGCCTGGCAGGGCACGCCCATCTCCTATGCCCTGCGTATTGAGGTGCGCGACGGTCCGGCCTCTCTGGCGGATAAAATGAAAGCCGCCAGCCAGCTCGCGCAGCTTGCCAAGGAACCGCCGGACAGTATGCTGGGCCTGGAGCGCCGGGCCCGCGCCGACACGGAAACCGCGGTCAGGCTGCTCCATTCCCAGGGATATTACGACGGCAAGGCCGCCTTCAGCCTGGATGAATCCGCGTCCCCGCTGCGCGTGACCCTTGTGCTCACGCCCGGTTCCCGCTATGTGCTGGGCAGGGCCGCGGTGCGTTATGTGCCCGCGCCCGCGGTGCCGGACGCCTTCAGGGATCGGGTCAGGGTTACGGGCTTTTGGGGGCTTGAGCGGGAAAATCTGCCGCCGCCCTCCTTTCCCGACACGCTGCCGGGCGTGGAGATCGGCAAGCCGGTCACGGCCGACGCCATGCTGGCGGCCGTGGAAGCCCTGCCGGAACAATTGCGCCGCGAAGGCTATCCCCTGGCCAAAGTGGCGGACGCGCGCTACAGCCTGAACCGCGAGGCCCGCCAACTCAATGCGGACATTGTGCTGGACCCCGGGCCGCCCGCGCTCATGGGGCAGATACGGGTACAGGGCGCCAGGGAGGTCAATGCCGAGTATTTGCAGCGCCTTGCGCCCTGGACGCCGGGCGAGCAGCCCTGGGACAGCGCCATGCTGGATGCGTATGCCGACACCTTGCGCGGGCTGGGGCTGTTCGCTTCCGTTGAGGCCAAACCTGGCGTGAAGGCGCTCGACAGGGCCGGGCGTGACGACGGCGTGGCCGTGCTGCCCGCGGATATTTCCGTGACTGAAGCGGCCTTCCGCTCCATCAGCGGCAGCGCCCGCTATGATACGGATACGGGCCTGGGCGTGGAAGGCGTCTGGGAGCACCGCAATCTTTTCCATAATGGCGAAAAGCTCACGCTCACCGCGCCCATTGCCACGGAAATGCAGGGGCTGAAGGCGGCTTTTGAAAAACCGGCCTTTCTGGAGCGCGAGCAGCGTTTGCTGGCCTCGGCCTCGGCCCTGCGCGAGGATACCAGCGCCTATCTCAAGACCTCGGCCGGCGCTTCGGCGGGCATTGACCGCCGCCTTGCCCGGCAGTGGTGGGGCGGCCTCAGCCTGTTCGGGGAGGGCGGCTCCCTGAAGGACAACGAGCATGAGGCCAAACCCTACGGCGTCTTCAGCCCGCGCGCGCATCTGCGGCGGGACAGCCGCAACAATGCGGTCAATCCCAGCAGCGGCTCGGAACTTGAGATTAAACTCCAGCCCTTTACCGGGTATTACGAGGAAGGCTTCAATGTCCTGGCGGGCACTGTGGAGGCCAGCTTTTATTATGCGCCGTTCAGGAAAAAGAACCAGCCCGACGATACGCTGATTCTGGCCGCGCGCGTGGAAGGCGGGGCCATGAGCGGCGCGCCGTTGCGCGCCATCCCGTCCAGCATGCGCTATTACGCGGGCGGCGCGGGCTCGGTGCGCGGCTATGCCTATCAGGCCCTGGGCCCCCGCGACAGCGAAGATGATCCCCTGGGCGGCCGATCCTACCAGATCGTGAACCTGGAGGCGCGCTTCAAGGTGTCGGAACATATCGGCATTGTGCCCTTTCTGGACGGCGGCATGGTCTACAAGGACGAGTTCCCGAAAATCATCGGGGACATGGATTGGGGCGCGGGCCTGGGCCTGCGTTATTACACGCCCATCGGCCCGGTGCGTCTGGATGTGGCAGCGCCCCTGCGGCAGATTGCGGGCGATCCGCCGCTGCAAGTGTATATCAGCATAGGACAGTCCTTCTGATGAGCGCGCAAAACAACGCGGCCGCGCCGCCGCAATCCTCCCCGACTTCGCCGCAGCCCGGCCCGCGCCGCTCTTTTCGCTGGGCGCGTCTTGTGCCGGGCCTTTTGGCCGGGCTGCTTCTTTTGCTGGTTCTGGCAACGGCGGTCGTGATTTTTCTCCTGCGCAGCGACACCGGGCAGGCCTGGCTGACCGAAAAGCTCAACACGGCTCTGGAAAGTTCCCTGGCTGAAAGCGGGCTGCGGATCAAGATCACGCATCTTTCCGGAGCTCTGCCCTTTACCGTGGACTTTGGGATCACGGCGGCCGACGCGCACGGGATTTGGCTCAATGCGCCGGAAAACAGCTTTGTCTGGGACTGGCGCGCCCTGCCCCAAAGCGTGCGCATTGCCCTGCTGCAAAGCCGCAATGCTGTTGTTTCGCGCCTGCCGGATCTGCCTCCCGGCCCGGAAGAGCCGCCCAGGCCGCCCCTGAGCGAGCAGGAATTGCGCCTGGCTCTGGCGGACGCGGCCCGGACCTGGGCTGATCTGCCGGGCTTGCTGCCTGCTCTGCGCCTGGAAAAATTCTCCCTGGAAAACCTTGCCCTGCCCCCGGACATTCTGGGCGGCGCTGCGCCGGCCCGGCCTGACGGAGCCCTGCTCGGCAATCTGGAGGCCGGGTTCGCGGCCGGGGCGGAGGGCGCGCGCCTGCAACTGGAGGCCCGGCTGACCGGCGCGCAGGGCAGGCCGCTGGCTTTGCCCGGCCTGAGCAGCGAAGGCCTGCAAGCCACGGTTACGATCCGGGCGCGGCCCGAGAAAAGCCTTGAGGGGACATCCGGCGAGCAGACACGTCTGAATCTGGAGGCCCATGCGGAGGCGCGCGCGGCGCGGCCTGTGCTGCGCGACGCGGCTTTGCCCGAAACCCTGTTCGGCACGGAAGCCCGCCTGACGCTCGCGCTCACGGCCGGGCTGGAGGCCGGAGCCACGGGCCCGGCGACTGATGCGCGTCTGGGCCTGGACTCTCTGGATCTTGCCGCCGGCCGGCTCGCCATGAGCGGGCAGGGCGTCTGGCAGGGGGGGGCGGGAAGCTGGCTGGACGGGAAAGTGGACAGCGCGTTGCATGTCCGCCTGAGTCCCGCGCCCCACAGCTCCGTGATTGCGTCCGCGCCCGCGTCCGAAGGCACTACAGAGGCGGCGGCCATGTCCGCCTCCGATCCGGCAAAGGCCGGGCCGCGGGAGCCGCTTTCCGCCCTGCGCGCGCCTTTGAGCCTTGATCTTGCGGCGCGCGGACCGCTCGGCGCGCCTGATGTCCGGCTGACGCTGGCCTGCGCGGCCCTGGCCTTCGGCGGGCATGATCTGGAGGATCTGAACCTGGTGCTTGCAGCCGCGCCCCTGGCCTGGAAAAAGGCGCTGGAACAGGGCGAAACCGGCGCGGATCTGGCCCTGCGCGCCCGTTTGGATCAACAGCCCGCGAGCCTTGAGACCCGTCTTTTTGCGGGGCGCGGCCTGCACGGCGCGGACGACGCCCTGAGCGCCGGTCTGCGCCGCTTGCATCTGAGCGCCGCGGGCCTGACGGCCGAGGGCCAGGTTACGGCCCTGCTTGTGCCTGAAAAAATGCCCGGCCTGGACGGCAGCCTGCGCCTCCGGGTCACGGACTGGCGGGCTTTGTCCGCCTTTACGCCGGGCAACAGGCTGGACGGAGAAGCGGCCCTGGAACTGACGTTGCGCTCTGCCTCGCGGCAGGGGCAAAACGGGCAGGAAGTCCTGCTCGGCTTTTCCGTGCCCCGCTTCAGCCTCACGTCGGGGCAGGGCGAGGCTCTGCGCCTGCGCGGGCTGACGGGCGAGGCGCGGCTTACGGATGCCTTTGGCCGGGCCAGTCTTGCGGCGCGTCTTGCCCTGGCCGGACTCAAGCAGGGGCAATGGGCCCTGGGAGCCGAGGCCGTGGCGCAAGGGCCCCTGCAAGGCCCGCTGGAGGCGCAGCTCAAAACCACGGGCGGCGTGCTTTCCCATGTGCAGGCACAATGGCGGCCTGGCCGATGTGACGTGCGGACCCTGGATCTGCGCGTGCCCGGGCGAAAACTGGGCCTGCGCGCCACACGCGCTCTTGAAGTGCGCTACGGCGACGCGGGGCTTGCGGTGTCCGGCCTGGATCTGACTCTTGCGCCGTCGGGCGCGGTGCGGGCGCAAGGCGTGCTGAGCCCGGGCAAGCTTGATTTTTCCGTCAACGTGGATCATCTGGCCCTGGAGCCCTGGCGCGCGCTTGTGCCCGGTCTGCCCGCGGGTTCGGTGGAGGCCCGCCTGCGCCTGAGCGGCAAGCCGGCCGCGCCCGGCGGGGACTTCCGGGTACGCGTGCATAAGCTGCGCGTGCCGGGCAGCCCGCTGGCTCCCCTGGATTTGGCGCTGGCAGGCGGCATCGAGCGCTCCGCCGCGGGCAATGCGCTGGCCGCCCGTCTGGAATTGAACCCGGAAAGCGTGAAGGCTCTGGGCGGCAGTCAGGCGCGTCTGCGCGTGCGCCTGCCCCTTGTGTTCGGGGCCGACGGCCTGCCCCGGCCCGCGCCGCAGGGGCCCTTGCGCGGGCAGGTGCGCTGGACGGGCGCGGTGGGCCCCCTCTGGACCCTCTTGCCCCTGGCGGATCGGCGTCTGGACGGGCAGGTGGCCCTGGCCCTGGATCTGGGCGGCACCCTGGCTGATCCGCGCGTGAGCGGCAGCCTGCGCGTGGACAAGGCCCGCTACGAGGATTTGCTGCTGGGCGTGCTGCTCACAGACATCAATCTGCGTCTGGATCTGGCAGAGCGCGGAAAAAAACCGGGCCCCCAAAGCCCGGTGGGCGGCATATTGGCCGGGAGCGGTCTGCGCCTGGAGCTCACGGCCGCCGACGGCCTGGGCGGCAGCCTGCGCCTGGCGGGCACGGGTGACGCGGACGGTCGCAATCTCACGATTCAGGGCAGCCTCAACCATTTGCGGCCCTTGCGCCGCCGGGATCTGCGCATCGATCTTTCCGGCAGGGCCCAGGTCACGGGCAGCGCCTTTGCGCCGCAGGTGCGCGGCGAGATCGTGATCAATCAGGGCGCGCTGCTGCTCAACAAGCTGGCGCGCGGCGGCGGCATCACCACCCTGCCTGTGCAGGGGGCCGGCGAGGCGCCCGCGCCTCCGGCCAGGGCCCGGCGTCAGGCCGCGCCCGCCGCGGCATCTCCGGCCGAAGGAGGCGGCGGCCTTCTTGATATGCGGATTCGCGCGCCCGGGCGCTTTATGGTCCAGGGCCACGGCCTGACCAGCGAGTGGCAGGCCGATCTGCTGGTGCGCGGCACGTTGGCGGCCCCGCTGATCACCGGCGAACTGCGGGCCATACGCGGCAATTTCAATTTTCTGACCAGGGATTTCAAGCTCACGCGCGGGGTGATCACCTTTGGCGGGGGCTCGTTGTCCAATCCGCTGCTGGATATTGTGCTGACCTGCGAAACCCCGGATATCACGGCCCATGTGAATATCAGCGGCACGGTGAGCACAATGAAGCTCAGCCTGAGCAGCGATCCTTCCCTGCCCCGGGAGGAGATCATCTCGCGCATTCTGTTCGGTCGCAGCACTGACGAGCTGGGACAGCTGGAGGCCCTGCGCCTGGCCGGGGCCGTGGCCCAACTGGCCGGTTTCGGCTCGGGCGGGGCCGGGATTTTCGACTTTACCCGGAAAACCCTGGGCGTGGACGTGCTGCGCATCAATTCGGCCTCCGGAGGGCCGGGCGACGATCCGGACGCCGCGGGCCCCAGCTTGGAAATGGGCAAATACATCGGCGATCAAATCTATGTGGGCGTGGAGCAAGGCATGAAGCAGGACAGCACGGCCTTTCTCATTGACCTGGAACTGACGCCCCGCACCAGGCTTGAGCTGCGCACCGAGCAGGAGAACACCTGGGGCGGCATCCGCTGGAAGTACAATTATTAGAGCATTTTCTCTTTGAAAATGCTCTGCTGACGCGAAAGCGGCAGCCGCCGCAACGCGGCGTGCATTCAGGCGAAAACCGCGTTTTTCGCCTGAATGCCACCTTTGACTTTCATAAAAAGTCAAAGGTAATCTGCTCTAAGAACAGAAAATTGCAGCCCGGGGCGCGGCGTCCGGATGCCTTGACTGCCGCACGCCACGGCGCCGCCCCGGCCAAGGGCTCCCGGGCGCGCCGCCATCTGTGCCCGTTGCGGCCTGCGCCCCTTCTTTGCCGTGTGCGAAAAGGCCTGCCCCGGCTTCAGCCACGGCCCGGCCGCACGCCGCAGGCGCGGAGCCAGCCCAGCCCCTCCTCGGTCCCGGCCGCCGGAGTGTATTCGCAGCCCACCAGACCCTGATAGCCCAGTGCATCCAGCAGGCCCAGAAGATACGGATAGTGGAGCTCGCCCTGATCCGGTTCATGCCGATCCGGCACGCCCGCGATCTGGCAATGCCCGATGAGCGGGAAAAAACGCCGCAAGCGCCCGGAAACGTCGCCCTGTTCCATCTGGCAGTGGAAAAAGTCGAATTGCAGGCGCACATTGGGCATGTCCAGGCGTTGGATATAGGCCGCGGCCTGCTCCTGCTCGTGCAGAAAATAGCCCGGCATGCTGTACCGGTTGATGGGCTCCAGGCAGAGCTCCAGCCCCTCGTCGGCCAGACGTTCCGCGGCCCTGTGGATATTGCCCAGGTATGCGGCCTGAAGGGCTGTGGCGGGCGTTCCGGCCGGAATTGTGCCGGCCATGACGTGCAGGCGGGGGCAGTTCAGGGCTTTGGCGTAGAGCACGGCCTTTTCCAGCGCGGCGTCGAATTCCTTTTCCCTGCCCGGCAGGCAGGCCAGGCCGCGCTCGCCGGCGGCCCAGTCGCCGGGCGGCATGTTGAACAGGGCCTGCCGGAGAGCGTTGCGCTCCAGCGCGCGCGCCAGCTCCTCGGGCGCAAAGTCATAGGGGAAAAGATACTCCACCCATTGGAAGCCTTGATCCGCCGCGGCGCTGAAGCGATCAAGAAAGGGGCGTTCCGTGAACATCATGCTTAGATTGGCGGCGAAACGGGGCATGGCGGGTCTCCTTCCGTTCGGGAGGGGTTGAGGGAACGGGCCGCAGGGCCGCACGTTCCGGCGCGTTGAGCGTTTAGAGCAGATTACCTTTGACTTGTTATGAAAGTCAAAGGTGGCATTCAGGCAAAAAACGCGGTTTTCGCCTGAATGTACGCCGCGTTGCGGCGGCTGCCGCTTTCGCGTCAGCAGAGCATTTTCAAAGAGAAAATGCTCTAGCTTATTTCATTGGCAAAATGCTCTAAAAAATCAGCTTCAGAAAAGGAGAAAGCACATGAAAAAGATTCTGATCATTTCCACCAGTCCCCGCAAGAACGGCAACTCGGAGATGCTTGCCGACGCCTTTGCCAGAGGCGCAAGAGAAGCAGGTCATGCTGTGGAAAAAGTGTGTCTGTACGACAAGGTGATTCATTTCTGCAAAGGCTGCCTGGCCTGTCAGAAAACACAGCGCTGCGTCATACATGACGATGCGGATGCCATTGTCCAAAAAATGAAGGATATGCATACACTCGTCTTTGCCACCCCTGTCTATTACTATGAAATGTGCGGCCAGATGAAGACACTGCTCGACCGCTCCAATCCTCTTTTCCCGTCCGAGTACAGCTTCCGGGACATCTATCTGCTGGCTGCGGCCGCGGAAGACGCAGCCAGCGCAGTGGACGGCGCGCTGAACGGTTTGAACGGCTGGATAGCCTGTTTTGGAAAAAGTCGGCTCCAGGGTGTCGTGCGCGGCGTTGGCGTGACCAGGCCCGGCGACATCCGATATAAAACCGCAGTTCTTGAAGAGGCGTATGCACTGGGAAAAAATGCCTGAAACACGTCTGCCTGGAGATGCGCCGTCGCTATGCTGCGCATTTTCAGAGAAAGACAGCTCTGTTCTTGAGTGAAGAAGAATCAAACAATACTGGCATGCCGCATCAAGTATTTTTACACTAAGGATAGAGAGATGAACCTTGCAGAGCTTTTGGAATACATTGATAATGGTGCTCCCTTGGTTTCAGGCACAGAGGCTTTTGCCTGCATGGAGCGTTATAGCCATGAGGCCATGCGGCTCACTGCCGAGCTGAACGGCGCGTACCATACGCCCGACGCGGTGCGTGATTTCATGGCCCGCATCACCGGGCGGGAAATAGATCCGGCGTTCAGGCTGTTTCCGCCGTTTTATACCGATTTTGGCAAGAATATCCGTCTGGGCAGGAATGTCTTTATCAATGCCTGCTGCTGTTTTCAGGATCAGGGTGGAATTACCGTGGGAGACAACGCGCTCATTGGCCATCGCGTCACTCTGGCCACCATCAATCACGGCCTGCGTCCCGAAGAACGCGGCGTGCACCATTTGGCTCCCATCGTCATCGGCAAAAATGTCTGGATCGGCTCCGGCGCCATACTGCTCCCCGGCGTGCGCATCGGCGACGGCGCGGTGGTGGCCGCCGGGGCTGTGGTCCGCAGTGATGTCGACGCCGCCTGCGTTGTGGGCGGCGTCCCGGCAAAAATCATCAGGCGCATAAGCTAGAGCATTTTCTCTTTGAAAATGCTCTGCTGACGCGAAAGCGGCAGCCGCCGCAACGCGGCGTACATTCAGGCGAAAACCGCGTTTTTCGCCTGAATGCCACCTTTGACTTTCATAAAAAGTCAAAGGTAATCTGCTCTAGAGCGCGTCAGCCACTGGCGGCCATGCTCAGGACCGCAAGCGCAATGGCGGCCAAACGCCAAAAGGGCGCGGTCTGCGCCAGCTTGAAGCCCGGGGGCCGGCCAATTTCAAACAGGCCCGCGGCAAGCAGCGCGAGCCAGGAGTTCATGCCTCATCTTCGTCCTGGCCTGTCTGCCGGGCCGCGGCGTGATCCCCGGCGCGTGCGCTTGCTCCTGCGCCGCCTTGCGCGGCCAGATCCAGGCGGGCCAGGCGCGCGGCTTCCTGCTTGCGCTCGCGCGTGCCCAGGGGACGCCGCGACTCAAAGTCCTCGCTGCGCTCCTGGCGGCGGCAGAAGATCAGAAAGCCGGTATGCGCAATCATCCGATCTTCGGGGCGCAGCCGATCCGCCACGGGTTTCCAGCGGCGGATCAAAATCTCGCAGACTTCGGTTTCGGCAAAGGGGCCTTGTTCCAGGCCCAGCAGGAGTCTGCCGACCTGATCCACCGTGGGCAGCAGAAAGCCCAGGCTTGCGCCGGGCCGCACGGCGCACGCCGCATGACCGAGATAGTCCCAGGGGTTGCGCACGTCCAGAAAAAGCGCGTCCGCGCCGCTGACGGCAAAGCCCTGGGCAATGTCCCTGTGGTGCAGATCCACGTTTTCGCCTGCTCCGGCCCAGGCCAGATTGCGCCGGACCAGCTTGAAAAATTCCTCTCTGGCTTCATGCCCGACCACCTTGCCCGTAGGGCCGCAAAACCAGGAAAGCCCCAGGGTCAGGCCGCCGGAACCGCAGCCCGCCTCAATGATCGTGCGGCCCGGCCCGGCGCCCAGACGCAGGCAGATATAGGCAATATCCTTGGGATAGATGATCTGGGTCTGGCGCTTGATGCCCTGCAGACGATCAAAGAGCGTGGCCTCCTGCACGCGGATGGGCACATCCAGGCTGGTGCGCGTCTCGCTGCCGAAATCCAGGGCCGCCACCTGCGCGGCGGGCAGCGTGCCGTCGTTACTGTGCCAATCCTGGCCTTCTTCCAGACGTTTGATGTAGCGCCTGCCCTTGGGCGTGACAAAGACCACGAGAGAACCATAGGGGATCATGTTTTTCCTTTTTCTTGCAAAGCCGCGCGGGGCAGACTTTGCGTCGCGTTAGAGCGTTTAGCTAATTTCATGAGCAAAACGCTCTAGTTTTTTACGTTACAGGGTACCGGCCTTGCGGGAAAAGCCCGCCCGGTCGCCACTCTTGTACAGCAAGGCGGCTTGTGGCACAACAACAGCCATGCGCCGTCCCTTTGGCTTCTTTTCGTTTTTGATCGTTTTGCTGCTGCCGCTCGCGGCCGCATGGCCCGCGGCCGCCGCGGACTCCTATCATGTGGGCTTTCGGACAGTGGGAGAATGGTCGGCCGAGAGCAGGCTGCGGCTGGATATCAACGTATGGTATCCTTCCATCCGCCCGGCGCGCCTGTTGAATTACGCGCCCTGGGAAATTTCGGCGGCGCCGGGCGGCAAAGCCGTTGCCGGGCGCTTTCCCCTGCTGCTGCTTTCCCACGCTTCGCCCGGCACCCGCTTTTCCTATCATGAAACAGCGGCCTGGCTGGCCTCCTGCGGTTTTGTCGTTGCCGCGCCCACTCATTGGGGCGACTGCATGGACAATATGGATCTGCTGTTCACCTGGCCGCAACTGGAGGGCAGAGCCCGTGAGCTCTCCGCCGTCATTGATCTGCTGTCGGCCAATGCGGAACTTGCGCCCAGCATCGACCAAAACCGCATCGGCGTCCTGGGCTTCGGCGCGGGTGGCGCTGCCGCGCTCCTGCTGGGCGGCGCTCTTCCCGACTGCGAAGGCTGGTCAGACTACTGTGCCCGCGCCGGACGCCAGGACGTCTATTGCAATCCCTGGGCAAAGATCCGCATCGACAAGCTCTGCCGCAGCCTGCCGCTGACGAAAAGCCTGGCCGATCCGCGGATCAAGGCCGTGGCCGCCGCGGCTCCGGCCTTCGGCATGCTTTTCGGTTCTGCCTCGTTTCGTTTTTTTCATCCTCCGCTGCTCTTGATCGCTGCGGAGGCCGACGCCATAAACCGGCCTGCCCGGCATGTGCGGGCCTTATATGAGCTGATGGACGTCAAGCCGCGCTATCTCAGTCTGCGGGACGCTGATGCCGGGGCCTTGATGTCCTCCTGCCCTGAAGCTTTGGCAGCCGAGCTGCCGGAGCTCTGCCTGTCGGTCACGCCAAAACAGCGGCAAGACATCCATCGGCGCCTGGACGATGCGCTGAGCGATTTTTTTCTGCACTATCTGGGCAGCACGCAGAACCTGCCTGTCATTCCGCCTCCCCCTGACCTGACGCCTGCCCCGCAACCTTCGGCCGTGCTGCCCGCCCCGCCTGCAAAGCGCGCCGGGCAGCGCCCTTCCCGGCGTTGAACTGCACGCCCCCCCACGCAAACTGCCGCGTTTCCTGGCGCAGGAGCACGCCTGTTCACTCTTTTACTCTTTGAACGCTTCAGAACGCGCACCAGACCGCGCGGCTGCGCCTGGAAGCACAACAGTTTGCCTCGGAGTTGCGGCAATCCGCGCTCCGGTCGTTCATGCCCTGAGGCCACAGATCATCGGAGGCCGCGGCTCGACAGAGCGGGCGGCAAACACGCTGCAACTTGCTTGACAAGGGGGAGCCGAATCACTAGCCTTTGAACGGGTCAGATCCCTCGGCGCCGGTTTGCCGCGCTCGCAAAACGCCCGTAATTGCAGGCAAAAGAGAAACGGCCCGGCCCCAGGCAGAGTAACACTCATGCCGGCAGTGGGCGATGAGAAAGACGCCCCGGTGCGGCTGCATGGGAAGTTTCAGATAACGGCATGAAAACAATCAGCGTTTATGCGCTCTGCATTCTGCTGGCAGTGCTTTGTCAGGCTGTTCGCGCGGCAACGCCCTCCGGCAAGGCCGGATTCGGCGGCGAGGGCTGGGTAGTCATGCCCGCCGGCGCGCGCCCCGCGTACATGGGTATTCATGGCGGCACCATGCCTGTGAGCCTTTTGGTTTACGGCGACGGTTCCTCATTGGTTACCTTTGTGGGCCGGACAGGCAATGACTTTCTGGAAGTCCTGCGGCGAACGGATCTGCGCATACCCAGCCTGCTCAACGCCACGACGGCGCAGCCGTTCAACGGCGGTTCGCCGTTTGCAGGCAATGGCACAGTGCTTATGGCAGGCAGCGCCGCGAGCAGCATGCCCGTGATTTATCTCACCGGCGAGGGGCTTGCTCGTATGGCTCTGGCCCCGGATCAACTGCAGCCCTTCGGCCTCTCCGAGAAGCCCCTGTCCATTGAAGGGCAGGTGGCCAAACCAGCTCATCTTTCTCCGGCCAAACGTTACCGTCTGCTTTTTCAACCGCAGTATCTGCAACCACGCCGCAGCTTGAATTAGAGCATTTTCACTTTGAAAATGCTCTGCTGACGCGAAAGCGGCAGCCGCCGCAACGCGGCGTACATTCAGGCGAAAACCGCGTTTTTCGCCTGAATGCCACCTTTGACTTTTATAAAAAGTCAAAGGTAATCTGCTCTAGCAATTTTTGTCAGGCAAGCCCTCACGGCAGCTTCGGGGTTCAGTTCCTTCCCAGGGCGCTGGCTGAAGTGTCGGCTTTTTTTGATAACAACTTGAAATTACTTTAATATCGTTTTATAAGTAAAAAAACATAGATTTTTGTAGAAGTTGAACTATAATCAAACAAAATTCACCTGTACAGGAGCGAAACTATGCCCCTTTCCGCATATCAGGACGCCATGGAAAAGCTGTATGCCGCACGGCTGGCCCATGTTTCTTCAGACCCGACCCAGCTTTTGTTCTGCCGTGGCCTGAAATACCTTCTGGACCACACAGCCGTTTTTGACGCCTGCGTGGATGAGAACAATCCTTTTTACCAGGAATTCGTCAATCTGCTGAATACAGGTTTGAGCAATGATGAGGACTGCTTCAGCCTTTTCGAGTGCCTTGCCATCTTCTTTCGACTCAAGCAACACGAGAATCCCGATCAGGCGCAGAGCGATATTGAGAAGCAAGTCCTCAACCATTTTGAAAACAGTGGCGAATGGCAGCCTCAGGACAACACCCTGGTCAGCCTCTGGTACTGGTGGCGCATTCCCTCGCTGCCCGCGAGCTAGAGCGTTCTGCTCATGAAAGTAGCCAGGGTCAGCCCTCATTAGAGCAATTTCACTTTGAAAATGCTCTGCTGACGCGAAAGCGGCAGCCGCCGCAACGCGGCGTACATTCAGGCGAAAACCGCGTTTTTCGCCTGAATGCCACCTTTGACTTTCATAAAAAGTCAAA